>NZ_JBALMR010000046.1:0-81497 GCF_036963165.1 Bacillus sp. JJ675
TGACAGGGTGCAGATCATCCGTCCAGGTTTTTTCTTTACAATAGATCGGCGGCCAGCCTTGCAAGCCCTGAGCGCTCCCCTTTTAAAAGCTTTACGTTTCCGGAAATTTTCTGATCTTTAAAGCGCTCCACGACGTAGGCCAAGCCGTTGTTCATCGCATCCAAATACGGATGATCGATTTGTTCGGTGTCCCCCATCAGGACGATCTTACTGCCCTCTCCGACGCGTGTAAGGAGCGTTTTGACTTCATGCTTGGTCAGATTTTGCGCCTCGTCGATGATAATAAATTGATCGGGAATGCTTCTGCCCCGTATATACGTAAGGGCTTCGACCTGAATAGAACCCATCCCGGCTAAAATATCCTCAAGCTCCCCGGGCTTTTTCGCGTTGAATAAATATTCCAGGTTATCAAAAATCGGCTGAATCCACGGGCGGAGCTTTTCTTCTTTTTCCCCGGGCAGATATCCGATATCCTTCCCGACAGGCACGATCGGCCTTGTGACAACCAGCTTTTTAAAATTCCCCAAGTCTTCCGTCTGCAATAAACCGGCAGCCAGCGCAAGCAGCGTCTTTCCTGTGCCCGCCTTTCCGATCAGCGTAACAAGCGGAATGTCCGGCCTTAAAAGAAGTTCAAGCGCCATCGTCTGCTGGACATTTCTCGAGCGGATGCCCCAAACCTGCTCCTGATCAAAAACCAATTTTCTGACGGCTTTTCCATTCTGATCGACGATCCCGACCGCAGATGATGAGCCGCCGAGCGCATCCTTCATGATGATGAACTGATTCGGGCAAAACGGTTCACTGCTGATCTCATCAAGAGGCAAACAATGTTGTTCGTAAAAAGCGTTCATCTGGTCGGCATGAATATATAATTCGGTAAAACCGCTGTATATATCATCATTTTCAACAACCCGATCATGCAGAAAATCCTCTGACATCAAGCCGATCGCATCGGCTTTGACGCGGACGAGCATGTCTTTGCTGACGAGGATGACGGGACGCCCGTCCTCTTTCGTTTCCTCCTCAAGACTCAAATTTTTCGCAACGGCTAAAATGCGGTTGTCGTTTGTTTTTTTCACAAAAATTTCCTGAAGCTGATGAAAGGAGCGGTGATTGAGTTCGATTCTGATGCTCCCTCCATTTTGAAGCAATACGTTTTCATACAGCCTTCCCTTTTCACGCAATTCATCTATCAGTTTAGATACGCGCCTTGCGTTTCTCCCGATTTCATCCATATAGCGTTTTTTAGAATCAACCTCCTCCAATACAACAGCCGGAATGACAACCTCATTATCCTCGAAAGAAAAGATTGAATTTGGATCCTGCAATAACACATTCGTATCTAACACATAAATTTTACTCAATCCTTCGCCTCCTGATCAGGATTTTCAGCCGTCAAAGGCAGGGCTTCCGACTGGCTCCTGGACAGCTATCACACGGAAAGGAATCCTGTCGGGAAAGAGCTTCTCCGGAATACGCAAATTCAAACAAAACTGTTTGATTTCACCAGGGCGGGACTCTATTTGCGCGAGCTGCTTTCAGACATCCTCACTTTCCCTGAGGTCAATCGCTACCTGGCAGAACAAATCGCCGCTCTCAGCGTTAATTACCCGTCAGATGAAATGTCGCCGCAGCATCAGCTGAATGGAAAACGACTGCCCGACCTGGATATCACGCTGAAAGACGGCTCTGCCAAGCGCCTCTATTCGTTTCTTCATTCCGGACACTTTTTGTATATCGCATTTGAAGATGATGATCCAATGCAAATCCCTTGCCTTCCGCATCTGAAAACGCTAATTGCAAAAGCTGTGTTGAACCGGCCGGAATGGGACGATGTCAAATCAGTCCTGATCCGTCCTGACGGCCATGTTGCCTGGGCTGTCAGCAAAGCGCACCAACACCCGAAACATCTCATTTCAGAAGGCATTCGCCGCTGGTGCGGAAATGTTCCAATGCCATCCTTATAATCATTTTGTTTCATCTGAAACAAAATGATATAATAAAGCAGGAAATCGATCAAAAGGAGACTGTTTTCTGCATGGAACATTTGACACACGCCAAACAAGAGATTTTTGACATGTACATTGCACTCATCCACCAGCAAGAACAGCAGGAAAGCGCAATGAAGGAGCGAATATCGGCAGAACTCGAAAACATGGAGCAGGAATTGGGCTCAGAGCTGAATCTGACCATGTCCGACATTCACACAATCGCCTGTATTGGGGATCACGAACCGATTAATGTCACCTCCATCGCAGGGAAAATGGGTCTGTCAAAAGCAACCGTTTCAAGAATTACGGCAAAGCTTATGAAAAAAGGCCTCATCGGCAAAACCCAGCTAAGCGACAATAAAAAAGAGGTCTATTTTCGCTTAGCCGGCAAAGGAAAAAAAGTGCATGCCGTTCATCAGCGGGAACACGAGAAAATCGAACAGCGGTTTAAAGGTTTTTTAGACCGCTACTCAACAGAGGAAATCCTATTTGCCAGACGGCTGTTCAGCGACTTGCTCATGAATGACTTTTTGGCAGAAACGTAAAAAAGACACAGCACTTGGCTGTGTCTTTTTTCGTACTGGACGCTTATGCCCCTGTCTCCTGTCCTTTTTTCGAGCGGTGCAGCCGGATTTTGTAGATCGTCAAAATAAGAGCGGCGACGATCAATCCTTCTCCAACCGGCAAAAACACGCCGAAAAACGTGAGAAACGTACATCCCAAAGCAAGAAAGAAATAAATAATCGCTGTTTTTAACAGGGGCAGCCGTTTGGCAAACCCCAATTGAAAAACGACGGCGGACAGGATGAAGATGGTAAAGTAAAGCCACCACATCCCCGCCCCGGGATTTTCGTCCACTTTATAAAGAGCGGCAAAAAACGAAAGCCGTTCACTTACTTCAGTCAAAAAGATTCCCCTCCCCTTTGCTTAGTTGGGTGCCTCTTTTTTCAATTCTGCGTAAACTTAAGACAATCCTGCCAGCTTCTTCTTTTTCGCTGCTTTTTCGCGTTCATTTTTATCGAGAATTTTCTTTCTCAATCTGATCGATTCAGGCGTTACCTCGCAGTACTCGTCCTCATTCAAATATTCGAGCGATTCTTCGAGAGACATGATGCGAGGTTTTTTCATGCTGACCGTCTGATCTTTTGTCGCTGAACGCACGTTTGTCTGCTGTTTCATTTTGTTGATGTTGACGACAAGGTCGTTTTCGCGGTTGTGTTCGCCGACGATCATGCCTTCGTACACTTCCGTACCCGGCTCAACGAAAATCACGCCCCGCTCTTCAACACCTTGAATACCGTAAGCTGAAGCTTTTCCGGTATCCATTGAAACGAGAACGCCCTGACGGCGTCCGCCGACTTGACCCGGCTCGACCGGCTGATAACTGTCAAACGTGTGGTTCAAAATACCGAAGCCGCGCGTCAATGAAAGGAACTCTGTCGAATACCCGATTAAACCGCGTGAAGGCACATTGAAAATCAGACGGACCTGCCCGTTTCCATTATTGATCATATCGATCATTTCGCCTTTGCGGGCGCCCATTGATTCCATCACGGCGCCTGTGTGTTCTTCAGGAACATCGATTTGAACGCGCTCAACAGGCTCGCAGCGGACGCCGTCGATTTCCTTGATGATGACTTCAGGTTTTGACACCTGCAATTCAAAGCCTTCACGGCGCATGTTCTCTATCAAAATAGAAAGATGAAGCTCACCGCGTCCTGAGACGATCCAGGCATCAGGCGAAGGCGTCGGATCGACCCTGAGACTGACATCTGTTTGCAGCTGCTGTTCGAGGCGCTCTTCGATTTTTCTTGCGGTGACATATTTGCCCTCGCGTCCGGCAAAAGGACTGTTGTTGACCGCAAACGTCATCTGAAGCGTCGGCTCATCGATGCGGAGAACCGGCAGAGCTTCCTGCTGATCGATCGGGCAGACGGTTTCCCCGACGTTAATGTCTTCCATTCCGGATACAGCGACGAGATCGCCGGCTTTTGCTTCTTCGATCTCGACTCTCTTCAGCCCTTGGAAGCCGAAGATTTTCGTTACGCGGAACGGCTTAACAGTGCCGTCAAGCTTCATTAATGCCACCTGCTGTCCAACCTTCATCGTGCCTCTGAAGACGCGGCCGATTCCGATACGGCCGACATAATCGTTGTAGTCAAGCAGCGCCACCTGGAATTGAAGCGGCTCTTCGCGGTTATCGACAGGGCTTGGAATATGGCTGACAATCGCTTCAAATAAAGCTTCCATGTTTTCATCCTGCTGATTCGGATCCGTTGAAGCGGTACCGTTGATCGCTGAAGCATATACAACCGGGAATTCCAGTTGATCTTCGTTTGCATCCAGCTCGATGAACAGATCAAGAACTTCATCAACGACCTCTTCAGGACGGGCAAAATCGCGGTCGATTTTATTGACGACAACGATCGGCGTCAAGTTTTGCTCTAGCGCCTTTTTCAACACAAAGCGGGTCTGCGGCATGCAGCCTTCATAAGCGTCGACAACGAGCAGTACGCCGTCAACCATTTTCATAATCCGTTCAACTTCGCCGCCAAAGTCCGCGTGTCCAGGAGTGTCCAAAATATTAATGCGTGTATCTTTATAATTAATCGCCGTATTTTTTGCTAAAATCGTGATGCCGCGCTCTCTTTCCAAATCGTTGGAATCCATCGCGCGCTCAGCCACGTTCTCATTTGCCCGGAATGTACCGGCTTGATGGAGAAGCTGGTCCACCAGCGTCGTTTTTCCATGGTCAACGTGGGCGATAATAGCAATATTGCGAAGATCTTCTCGAAGTTTCACATTTTCATCTCCTAAAAAAGTCAGATAACCTTTCATATTATACATGAGAATTGCAGTCATTTCAATTTGTTTAGCAAGATAAAGCGCTTCCCTCTTTATATTTTAAACATTTTTCTGTAAACTAACAGTAGACTGAAAAAGGGGATGGAAAACTTATGAAGCAAGTGAAATGGCTGTTTTTATTGTTTGCATTCGCCGCTGTCGCCAGCATCATGCTGATCGGGGTCGCGATCGCCGAAAAAAGCCTGGTCGGGGTACTAGTCGCTATAGCGGCTCTCATCGTTATCATGGGAGGCGGCTTTACGCTCAAAAAGAGAATGCGCCAAAAAGGGATACTCGAATGACAAAAGCATAAACCGGCGGTCTCGTGCCGCCGGTTTTCTAGAATAACAAAAGGTATAAGGCCATCATCAACACATACCCGCCGCAAAACAGCACGGTTCCGGTTAGGATCAGCCGCCTTAATTATCCGGTTACCTGGGCCACTTAACTACCTCTTTTTATAAACCATTTTGCACCCAAAAACCCTCTGCAACAAATTAAGGCCTCGCAACCTTAGACAAACAGCTATCCCAAAAGTTTCAGGAAAAACAAAAAAACGCACACGCGAAACAAATTCACGTGTGCGTCAGCGGATATACCATGATCAAATACCGGTTTCCCTTTTCATCCTTTTCCGTTTTCAGCTGTTCAAAACCGCAATGTGCGAGCATCTGCTGCCATTCATCCCGATCAAAAGGGACGGCGGCAAAGAGCGCTTTATGCCCTGCGTTTTTCAGCCTGCTCCCGATGTTCCCAATGATTGTTTTGCCGCGGCCCTTCCTTCGATAATCGGGATGAACGAGCAATGTGCCGAGCCAAGGTTTGCCGTTTGAGGGGGCCCATTCAAGGTGAAAGCTGACCGCCGCCGGCCGGCCGTCATCCTCCCACACGAGCCAGCTTCCGTTGTACATCGCATAGGACTGCATATAGCTTTTTACCGGTTCCCCGCTCAGCTCTTCTTCAGCCCATTCGGGACTGAAACGTATCAGCTCTTCGAAAAACGCAAGGTCAGACGCAGAAAAAGGTCTGCTATTCATGCGGCAGATAGTCTGTGAATATCGTTCGATGAGCGGCAGGATTGCCGGCTATAATGCTGTTGTTTTCAAGAAAATTGAGCGGTTTTCCGTCAATCGTCGTATATGTACCTCCAACCTCGTCAAGCAGGATGCAGCCGGCCGCATAATCCCAAGGGGCGAGACGCATCGTCACATAGACGTCCATTCTGCCCGCCGCCACATATGCAAGCTCCAGGGCTGCCGAGCCGTAAGAACGCGTTCCTCTGACCCGTTTGACGAGGGGGGATAAAACGCTTGGATCGATCCGTCTATTTTCCGTTATCCATGTTGCATTGATCGCCAAAATGGCTTCCTCAAGCGGCACCTCTTTCATCTTTTCAAGCTTGATGTCATTCATATATGCACCCTCTCCGCGAAACGCGTGGTACAATTCATCATGGGTTACATCATAAATAAGTCCGATTTTGCCTTTTCCGTTTTCAAAAATGCCGATTGAGATCGCGAAGTTCCGTTTTTGATGAACAAAGTTCATCGTCCCGTCGATCGGGTCGATAATCCAGACGATTCCATCGAGCGATGTGAGCTTGTCCCCTTGGCCTTCTTCGCCGAGAATATGATGGTCGGGAAAAGCCGATTGGATTTTTTCAATGAAAAAGCGCTCTGTTTCCTTATCGATATTCGTGACAAGGTCATTGGGATTCGATTTTGTTTCGATCGTCATCTTCTTTTTCATCGATTCCTGAATTCTTTGTCCAGCTTCCTTTACCCAGCTTTTTGCAAGCCGGTCGATTTCCTTCCAGTTTGTCATCGCACAACCTCCTTTCTATGTATACGTGTTGTTTTATTCATAGCATACTGATATTGATCTCAAAAAAGCAAGAAAAATGAAAGAAGAATCCCGTCGCCCAGATAAAAACGAACCGTCTGCCAGGTTCGTTTTTATTATGGTTTCATCCATGCAATCTGATCCATTCTTTTCTGAGCTGCTCCAGTTTTCGCTTGCTCATTTCGATTTGGGTTTCATCCTTTTTCTCCATCGCTTCATAAAGTGTTGCTAATTCATAATCGACCTCAAGCCTCCACACGGCGACCCGATTGTCTTTTTCTTCCTTAATCCCTTGTTTTACAATTGGTTTCATCGCCCTACGCCCCTTCCAGAGAAAATTGATTTGAAAAGTCATCCTTCTGGTCATAGCTTCTCGCGGCATTTATGATATTTTCTTATTCATATCGTATGAATCGCCGGTGCTTTCGCAACGTCATTCTAAAAATTGTGTGTTTACCTACCGTTTCCCATAATACGAAAGTTTCAAACGTTATTTTTTGTTTGGAAAGCTGGCTGTGGTAAAATATCATTACTGATTGGACAAGGAGGAAAAAAATGAACAATCTGCGTTTCACAGAAGAGGATTTTCACACATTTACAATAGAAGGTTTAGATGCGCGGATGGACGTTTTGAAAGAAACCGTACGGCCGAAGCTCCAGGGGCTTGGCGAACATTTTGCGCCTGTTCTTTCCGCCCTGGCCGGGGACGAAATGTTCGTACACGTTGCGAAGCATGCCCGCCGTTCGGTTAATCCGCCTGATGACAGCTGGGTTGCGTTTGCAAATAACAAGCGCGGCTATAAAAAGCTGCCCCATTTTCAAATCGGCCTTTGGGAAACCCATGTTTTCGTCTGGTTTGCCTTGATTTACGAATCTCCTCTTAAACAAGAATACGGAAAGCTGTTTAAAGATCATCTGTCAGAGATCAAAAGCACGATACCTGACGGATTTTTCTGGTCAGCCGACCATACGAAGCCTGAAGCCAGCAAGCAGTCCGACCTGGGGAAAGAAGGGCTTGAAAAGCTGTTTGACCGGCTCGAGAATGTAAAAAAAGCCGAGGCTCTGTGCGGCATTCAGCTTTCAAAAGAACAGGTGCTCAAGATGAACGAACAGGAATTTTTATCTGAAATCGAATCGTCTTTTGAAAAGCTTGCCTTTCTTTACCGGTTGACCCACAAAGTCGCGCTCTGACGATTTTGTAAAAAGGGATGAACACATTCATCCCTTTTTACATTTTGATTTTATCGTCTTCTGTCAGTTCTTTTGCCTTTTTTACCACCCGGTACGGAGAATAATCGCTCACCTCTTCAAACTGGCTGCACAGCTTTTTTTCCTCGGCTTTTCCAGGCACGATCTCTTTGAATCGACGGTATGCGCTCATTAATACATCGCGCTTTACGCCCTTTTCGTAAGCGAGCTCGACAGCCTGGAAAAACGAAATGACATCAATCGCTTCTTCGGTGCTCCAGTCTTCATCCATCGGATATTGATATTCTTCTTCCATTTTCTTCATCTCCTTGTAACGGCTTTGTTCTATGTAGTATTCGTTTTCTTTTTTGCGTCTATCCAAGGGCATGTTCCATCCCCTTAGAAAGATCTTAAATTGTTCTTTACATTCTTTCAAGAACATAATATAATTCATTTGTTTTATGCCATCAAGGAAAATAAAATCGATTTTTGACTAACAATAAGCAGTAGGCATCTACATGAAGGTGGGAATACAATTGTTGCAGCACGAAACACCCTTATTTACCGGTTTAAAAAAACACGCTGAAAAGCAGCCGATTCAATTCCATATTCCCGGGCACAAAAAAGGGTCTGGAATGGATCCTGAATTCAGACAGTTCATCGGCGAAAATGCGTTAAGTATAGATTTAATCAATATTGAGCCGCTTGATGATCTCCACGCTCCAAAAGGGATCATCAAAGAGGCGCAGGACTTGGCGGCTGAAGCGTTCGGCGCCGACTACACATTCTTTTCCGTTCAAGGAACAAGCGGGGCCATCATGACGATGGTCATGGCAGTCTGCGGGCCGGGAGACAAGATCATCGTTCCGAGAAACGTTCATAAATCGGTTATGTCGGCAATCGTATTTTCCGGTGCTGTGCCGATCTTCGTTCACCCTGAAATCGACGATGAGTTCGGGATTTCTCACGGTATTACGCCTGAATCAGCAAAAAAAGCGCTGCTTGAGCATCCAGATGCAAAAGGGCTTCTCGTGATCAATCCGACGTATTTCGGCATTGCGGCCGATTTAAAAAGCATCGTCGATGTGGCGCATTCGTTCAACGTCCCTGTCCTTGTGGATGAAGCGCACGGCGTTCATATCCACTTCCATGAGGACCTGCCTGTTTCAGCCATGCAGGCGGGAGCTGATATGGCGGCAACAAGCGTTCATAAACTCGGCGGGTCACTGACGCAAAGCTCAGTGCTCAATATGAAAGAAGGACTCGTCTCAAAAGAGAGGGTGCAGTCGATTTTGAGCATGTTGACGACGACGTCGACATCCTACTTGCTGCTTGCTTCCCTCGATGTCGCCAGAAAACGCCTGGCAACAGAAGGGCATAAATTGATCGGACAAACGATTCAACTCGCCAACCAAACGCGGGAGCGCATCAATCACATTAAAGGGCTCTTTTGCGCCGGCAGGGACATCCTCGGTTCAAAAGCAGCCTATGACTATGACCCGACAAAGCTGATTATCTCTGTGAAAAACCTCGGTTTGACGGGGCATGATGTAGAAAAATGGCTTCGCGAATCCTATCATATCGAAGTTGAGCTTTCTGACTTGTACAACATCCTTTGCATCTTTACGCCGGGAGACCGCAGCGAGGATGCAGAAGCGCTGATCAAAGCGCTGACGGAAATCGCCCGCCAGGCTGTTTCATCCGGAGTAAGCAAAACAAAGCCTGAAGTGCTTCTTCCCGATATCCCTGCCCTTGCAATGACGCCCCGTGATGCATTTTACGCAAATACGGAAGTCGTCCCGTTTAAACAAGCGGCCGGACGGATTATCGCAGAGTTTGTCATGGTTTATCCTCCAGGCATACCGATCTTCATTCCGGGAGAGATCATTACAGAGGAAAACATCACCTACATTGAAAAAAACCTTGAAGCGGGCCTTCCTGTTCAAGGGCCTGAAGATGACACGCTCCATATGATCCGGGTCATTAAAGAACAGCAGGCAATCCTGTAAAATACGAAAGCATGCGGCCGATTTGATCTGATGCCGCATGCTTTTTTTGTCTATTTCTCCTCTTCGTGACAGCAGTTGCAATGTCCGCACGTTCCGTAAAGAACCGTCACCTTTTCATCCTCAAAATGCTGAATGGTTTCATTGCATTCTTGACAAACGATCGTTCCCATCTTTCATTCCCCTTTTCATTTCAAAATGGAAGCGTTTAATTTTGTTACCCTTATAATATGATGTCACATTAACATTGTCAACGGTAAATTGTATAACACATTTATATTATTTTTGTATGTTTTTTAGCGATTGAACAATCCGGTATTTCATGTTTATTCACACTTTAAGCATGTGCAGAACGTTTTTTAAGACCTGTGTCATTTATCCTAATTTATCCTGTCATTAAGAAACATTCCGCAAATGAAACAAGAGTTATCAATTTGATAACAAATCGGTAACAACGAATGGATTTTCCTATTATCATGATAAAATAGGAATTGTTTACTAATTGAACAGTTATGTAAAAACAGGTAAATTGACTTGCATTTTTAAGAGAGGTGAAGGGACGGATGCTGTGTCGGGCTGTTATCACCGCTGTTTGTATCCTTTTTTTTGCGAGTGGATGTTCTTTATCTCACATCTCGGCTGATCAGAATGAGCAAAATGACAATACACATCGCGTCAAGCTTCTCTTTTTTTCCGATGACGAGCATATGGAACAGGAAGTCGCATACTATGATGCTCTGATGGATTTAAAACAGGAGTTTCCAAAGCAGGTTTCAGGTATGGAAATCTTGCATGAAAAGGGAGATTGGAAAAAGGACGTGCACACATTTCCAAGCTTGCTGCTTGTCCATGATAAAAAAGTACTGGTCAAGATTGAGGGAAAAATAAAAGACAAAGCAAAAATCGTGGAGCTTCTTCGAAAACAATTAAAAAAATAAGAAATCCCCGGAAAAAGGGGATTTCTTATTTTTTATTTTACGATATGGATCGGCAGGCCGATTGCTACTTCGGCAGCTTCCATTGTGATTTCTCCCAATGTTGGATGAGCGTGGATCGTCATGGCGATATCTTCTGCAGTCATTCCTGCTTCGATTGCCAGGCTCAGCTCAGAAATCATATCAGAAGCGCTCGCGCCGGCGATTTGTGCACCGATAACGAGTCCGTCTTCTTTGCGTGTCACAAGTTTAAGGAAACCGTCAGTTTGATTGAGTGACAGCGCGCGTCCGTTTGCAGCAAACGGGAATTTCGCAGCAGTGATTTCAATGCCTTCCTCTTTCGCTTGTGCTTCAGTATAGCCGACTGATGCAAGCTCAGGCTCAGAGAAGACAACTGCAGGAATTCCGAGGTAGTCGATCTCAGCAGCTTCACCGGAAATGGCTTCAGCGGCAATTTTACCTTCGTAAGACGCTTTGTGTGCAAGCGGCGGGCCTTCGATGATATCACCGATTGCGTAAATGTTTGGAATGTTTGTACGGCATTGCTTATCTGTTTTGATGATGCCGCGGTCTGTCATTTCGACGCCTACTTGCTCAAGGCCAAGCTCATCCGTATTTGGACGTCGACCGACAGTGATCAGTACGTAATCTGCATCAACGGTTTTTTCTTCACCTTTTACTTCAAAAGTGACTGTTACGCCGTCAGCTTTTTCTTCAACGCCTTTTGCCATCGCGTTTGTATGGATCTCAACATTGCCTTTTTTCTTAAGGTTGCGTTTGACAAGAGAACTCATTTGTTTTTCAAAGCCAGGAAGAATTTCGTCTCCGCCTTCTAAAATAACAAGTTCAGTACCAAAGTTTGCATACGCTGTTCCAAGCTCTGTTCCGATATATCCGCCGCCGATTACGACAAGCTTCTTAGGAATTTCTTTAAGAGCCAAAGCGCCGGTTGAATTCAGTACACGGTCGCTATATTTGAAGTTTGGCAATTCAATAGGGCGAGAACCCGTAGCGATGATCGCATTTTTGAACGTGTAAGTCTGAGCTGAATTCTCATCCATTACACGGACAGAGTTGCTGTCTACAAAATACGCTTCACCTTTTACGATATCGACTTTGTTGCCTTTCAGAAGGCCTTCAACACCGCCGGTAAGCTTGTTCACGACAGAGGCTTTCCATTCTTGAACTTTTGTAAAGTCCACTGTTACGTTTTCAGCAGTGATCCCCATATCTTCAGAATGCTTTGCATTCTCATAACGGTGGCCTGCATTGATCAGAGCTTTAGAAGGAATACATCCGACATTCAGACATACGCCTCCAAGATTGCCTTTTTCAACGATTGTTACTTTTTGTCCAAGCTGGGCAGCGCGGATGGCAGCTACATAGCCGCCAGGTCCCGCACCGATGACAAGAGTATCTGTTTCAATAGGGAAATCTCCTACTACCATGACATTACGCCTCCATTAAAATTAATTGTGGATCGTTCAGTAAACGCTTGATGTGATTCAACGCGTTTTGAGCAGTTGCTCCGTCGATCATACGGTGGTCAAAGCTCAAAGAAAGAGCAAGAACAGGTGCAACGACAATTTCACCGTCACGAACAACAGCTTTCTCAGCAATGCGGCCGATTCCAAGGATCGCAACCTCAGGATGGTTGATAACCGGTGTGAACCATTGTCCGCCCGCAGAACCGATGTTTGTGATCGTGCAAGAAGCGCCTTTCATTTCAGCAGGAGCAAGCTTTCCTTCGCGTGCTTTTGTAGCAAGTTCGTTGATTTCGTTTGAAATCTCAAAAATCGCTTTGCGATCCGCGTGTTTAACAACCGGTACAAGCAGGCCTTTATCTGTGTCTGCTGCGATTCCGATGTTGTAGTAGTGCTTCTGAATAACTTCATCAGTGTTATCGTCAATTGATGTGTTCAATACTGGATACTTTTTAAGAGCTGATGTTAAAGCTTTCACCACATAAGGGAGGTAAGTAAGCTTAATGCCTTGGTCAGCCGCAACTTGCTTAAACTGCTTGCGGTGTGCCACAAGGTTTGTAACATCGACTTCGTCCATTAATGTAACGTGTGGAGCCGTATGTTTTGAATTTACCATTGCTTTTGCGATTGCTTTGCGGATTCCGCTCATTTTTTCGCGTGTTTCCGGGAATTCGCCTTCCGGAGCTTGGGCTTGAGCTGCAGGTTGTGCGGCTGTTTCCGCTTTTTTGTCTGCTTGCGCAGCCGGAGCTTCCGCATTTCCGCCGCTTAAGAAGCTGTCGATATCTTCTTTGAGAACGCGGCCGTTTTTGCCGGATCCGGCAACTTTCGCGATCTCTACGCCTTTTTCGCGAGCGTATTTACGTACGGAAGGCATCGCGATAACGCGTTTATTCGGATCTGCATCCGCTTGGTCCTGCTTGCCTGCGCCTGTTTCTTGTGCCGGCTGTTCAGGACTCTTCGCTTTGTCCAGATCTTGACCGCCTTCGGCTGAAGACTGAACTTGTTCTTCTGTTTTGGCGTCGCCAGAGTCGTCGCCTTTAAATTGAAGATCTTCGTAACCCGGTGCATCAAATGTGATAATCGTCTGCCCGACAGTTGCGACTGTTCCCTCTTCAACTTTTAATTCTAATACTTTTCCTTTAACAGGTGAAGGAATTTCTACAACAGCTTTGTCGTTTTGAACCTCTGCCAAAACGTCGTCTTCGTTTACCTCATCGTTTGGCTTGACGAACCATTTTACGATTTCGCCTTCGTGGATTCCTTCCCCGATATCTGGAAGTTTAAATTCAAATGCCACAGTTCTCGACCTCCTAAGATATTTACGTAGTTGATAAATCCGTCAGCCGGGCGTCCCGGCCGACCGTCAGTTACACGGCTAAATGTTTCCGTCTGACTGTGGAAAGGCATGAGGGAAAAAGATGTATGACATCTTTTCCCTTTCCGGTTGTCAGATTAAAATTCCAACACTTTTTTCGCAGTCTCAAGCACGTCTTTATGGTTTGGAAGCCAAACGCTTTCAGCTTGAGAGAACGGGAATACAGTGTCAGGTGCAGCGACGCGAAGCACAGGCGCTTCAAGGCAAAGAATTGCGCGGTCGTTGATTTCGGCTACGACGTTAGCCCCGACGCCTGCTTGTTTTTGAGCCTCTTGAACGACGATTGCACGGCCTGTTTTTTCAACTGACGCGATGATCGTTTCAATATCAAGCGGGCTGACAGTGCGAAGGTCAATAACCTCAGCAGATACGCCTTCTTTTTCAAGTTCTTCTGCAGCTTTTAATGATTCGTGAACCATCGCTCCGTATGTGATGATGGAAAGATCTGTACCTTCACGCTTCACATCAGCTTTGCCGATTTCGATCGTGTACTCTTCCTCAGGAACCTCCTGGCGGAATGAACGGTAAAGCTTCATGTGCTCAAGGAAAACAACCGGATCGTTGTCGCGGATCGCGGAAATCAAAAGTCCTTTTGCATCGTACGGAGTTGAAGGAATTACCACTTTAAGACCAGGCTGCTGCGCAACAAGCCCTTCAAGGCTGTCGGCATGAAGCTCAGGCGTGTGAACGCCGCCGCCGAACGGAGAACGGATCGTCACAGGGGAAGTCCAGCGTCCGCCGGAACGGTAGCGCATCCGAGCCATTTGGCCGGAAACGGAATCCATTACTTCATAGACGAAACCGAAAAATTGAATTTCCATTACCGGACGGTAGCCTTGTAAGCCCAGACCGAGCGCAAGACCGCCGATACCAGATTCAGCAAGAGGAGTGTCAAATACGCGATCCTCACCAAACTCTTTTTGCAATCCTTCAGTCGCACGGAATACGCCGCCGTTAACACCGACGTCTTCTCCGAAAACTAAGACATTTTCGTCATTTTTCAGTTCTGTGCGTAACGCATCAGTGATTGCTTGAATCATTGTCATTTGCGCCATGGCTTACTTCGACTCCTTCTCTTTATAAATTTCCTTTTGTTCTGCAAGGTTGTAAGGAAGCTCTTCATACATGATGTCGATCAGGTCGGTCACTTTTTGCTTCGGCTCTTCGTCGGCTTTTTTGATTGCCTGTTTGATCTCTTCTTTCGCTTCTTCGATTACCTTGTTTTCTTCTTCTTCAGACCATAGGCCTTTAGCTTCCAAGAACTTGCGGAAACGGACAAGCGGATCTTTCTGCTCCCACTCATTCTCGATTTCTTTTGTGCGGTATTTCGTCGGATCGTCTCCGGCCATTGTATGAGGACCGTAACGGAAGCAAAGCGTTTCAATCAGAGTAGGGCCTTCGCCGTTGATCGCGCGTTCGCGAGCTTCGCGTGTAGCGGCATATACAGCAAGCGCATCCATTCCGTCTACTTGAACGCCGACGATACCTGCGGCTGCAGCTTTTTGAGCAATCGTCTCAGCAGCTGACTGCTTTTCGACAGGCGTTGAAATCGCATAGCGGTTATTTTGGACAACGAAGATAGCCGGAGCTTTGTAAGCGCCCGCGAAGTTGATTCCTTCGTAGAAATCCCCTTGAGATGCTCCTCCGTCACCTGTATAAGTAATCGCCACAGCCTGTTTGCCGCGCTTTTTCAGACCGAGAGCCACACCGGCTGTCTGAATGTACTGCGCACCGATGATGATTTGCGGTGAAAGCGCATTAACATCGTCAGGCATTTGGTTTCCACGGAAGTGTCCGCGTGAGAACAGGAACGCCTGATAAAGCGGAAGACCGTGCCAGATCAGCTGCGGAACGTCACGGTAGCCGGGAAGGACGAAGTCTTCTTTCTCAAGCGCAAAATGCGTAGCAATTTGAGAAGCTTCCTGACCTGCAGTCGGCGCATAGAAACCAAGGCGGCCTTGTCTGTTTAAAGAAATGGAACGCTGGTCTAAAATACGCGTATACACCATGCGGCGCATTAATTCTTTTAATTGATCATCAGATAAATCAGGCATTGCCGCTTCGTTTACGACTTTGCCTTCTTCATTCAAAATTTGAAACGTTTCGAACTGCTTTTTAATGGCATCAAATTGCTTTTTGCTATCAACGATTGCTTTTTTCGTTTTTGCAGCCATATTAAAGTCACCTCTTCCTTTCTTTTGACAGTCATAGACGTGTAATCCTTATACATACAGAATTAGGGTGTCCTAAATTGTCAGGCGCAACTCATATTTATTTCATATTAGCCGCTGTACTTGTTGTCGAAACATTTTATGTAAGGACAGCCCGACGCGTTCTAAAACTGTATCATTTATCGCTTGCTACAAACTAATACAACAAGTTCCACCACCGCTAAGTTTACACCAGTCGATGGTACTCGTCAATCGATTTCATTCCCGAAATTCAATAAATGTATTCGCTTTACTAAAACACTGTTTTCACGCTCTTCACCCTGTTATAAAACTGTTCTAGTATAAACCTCAAACTGTATTACAATAGCTTTGCAGGTTTTGTCGAAAAAAGGAGAGCCGAATCAACGGCTCTCCTTGACATCAAACCCTGCGGCCTTGTAAAAATCTTTTTTCGCTTTGTTGTAGTCTGTCGTGTAGGTATTAAAGCGTTCGTTTTGCTTTAACACTGCATCGTATGATTTGTTGATTTTATTCAGCTGCGCTTCAAGCTCGCTAAGTCCGGCGTCTTTATTCTGAAGCAGCTTGTACAGTTCTTTATCAAGCCCGAGCGCATCCTGATAGGACTTGTAGAGATTGTCATACGCCAGGTAGCGCTTTCTTCTTGACTTTCTGATCGTCGATTTTTTCGACGGAAGCTTTGTGCGCCTCAAACTCCTTTTTGGCCTTATCGATGCTTTCTTTTTCCGATTTCAAATGCCGTTCCCGTTTATCTGCTGATGTGAGCGCTTTTTCTGAGAGGGCAACGACTTGGTCAAAATCATCCATATTGAGTTTCATCATCTTGTCGTAAAGCTTTGATTCGGTTTGCTCCAGGCTTTTCAGAGATTTCTGCTCCTTTTGAAACGGCTTTTCCAGATCTACGACTTTTTCGAACGCGGCGTGCAGCGAGTCCACCGGATCTTCCCACCAGCATCCCGCAAGCAGAAAGGCCGCCGCGCAAAAGACGGCAATGCCGGTCGGCACGCGCATTTTTAAAGATTTCACTTTCGTATTTCCCCCAATCTAAACACAAATTCAACTATAAAGCGTCTTCGTTTGTTTGACAACCGAAGTCCCTGTCTCTATCGGACAAGCTGATACAAAATCGGTATGTAGCCGATATCCGATTTAGAACAGCTGACCCGGGAAATTTGCGCGAAAGTGGGCATTCGACTATACAACCTTTACGCTTTTACATAATTTATATTAGACGCTATGCCTACCAACGAAAAAAGGCTTTGCGTAAATTTACGGAGGAGGTCTTAATATGTACGGTTATTGCTGCCCTTCATATGGATACGGGTATGGCGGTTATGGTTACGGCCGCACATTCGCTTTGATCGTTGTTCTATTTATATTGCTGATTATTGTAGGTGCCGCTTATTTAGGGGGCTGCTAGTACCTGTGCAATGACCAGCCGAAACAGGCTGGTCATTTTACCAATGCGCTTTTTCAGACATTGCGCGGCATGCAAATGATCCGCTATACTTTACATATTAATCATTGGGAGTGAAGATGTTGATCACGATGGAAAACATTGTCCGCGACGGTCATCCCGCATTAAGGACCGTCGCCGAAGAAGTTCAATTGCCGGCAAACGAAACAGAAATCAAACAACTGACTGAAATGATCGAATTCGTCAAGAACAGTCAGGACCCCGAAATCGCTAAAAAATACAACCTTCGTCCAGGGGTAGGCCTTGCCGCTCCGCAAATTAACGTCAATAAACGGATGATCGCCGTTCATGCCGAAAGCGAGGACGGTACATTATACAGCTACGCGCTTTTCAACCCGAAGATCGTCAGCCACTCGGTCGAGAAAAGCTATTTGACGAGCGGAGAAGGCTGCCTTTCCGTCGATGAGCCGATTCCGGGCTATGTGCCGAGATATGCGCGGATCAGGGTAAAAGGAACGACCCTTGAAGGGGAGAATATTGACATTCGCTTAAAAGGATTTCCCGCAATCGTCTTTCAGCACGAAATCGATCATTTGAACGGTGTGATGTTCTATGATCACATCGACAAAGAAAACCCGCTGAAAGAGCCGGATCATGCAATACCGGTCGGCAGATAACAAAAAAACGGATCATGCTTTGATCCGCTTTTTTTGGATTATTTCAAAAGGCCGAGCGACTCAACCGCAAACGCAATTCCGTCCTCATCGACGGGTTTTGTAATAAAATCGGCGGCTTTTTTCAACTCTGGTACGGCATTTCCCATCGCCACTCCGGTGCCTGCAAATTTGATCATTTGCAAATCGTTCAGCCCGTCTCCGAACGCGTATGTGTCCTCCCTGTCAAATGGAAGCTTTTCGATGACTTTTTTAATCCCTTCGGCCTTTGATCCCCCCGCAGGCAGCACATCTGTCGAACGCTCGTGCCAGCGGACGAGGTCGAATTCGCTGAAGCGGCCGTATTGGCGTTCATCTGCCTCCTCACAAAACAAAAGCACCTGGAAAATGTCCCTGCCTTTATAATAAGAGCGGTCAAATTGCGGCGGATCGACTTTTAAGCTGCCGATTCCCTCGTGAATAAAGGGATGATCATCGACAGAAGACCGCATGCCTTCCTCTCCCATAAAAACGATGGGATGGCCGCATTGGTCTGAATGCGCAAGCAGCGCTTCAAGGGATTGCCCGGAAAGGGGGTTTTTATAGATGACGTCCCCTTCGAACACAACATATTGGCCGTTATAAGATATAAACGAGTCGATGCCGAGCTCTTCAAGCACTGGACTGACCATAAAAGGGGCCCGTCCGGTGGCGATGAAAACATGGTGTCCCCGCTCCTTCAAATTGGATATGGCCGTTTTTGCACTCGCGGGAATGGTTTTATCGTGGTCATAAATCGTTCCGTCAATATCAAAAAAAATCAGTTTTTTATCCATGACTGTGAATCCTTCTCCCTTAGTTGTATGATTTTATCATTCCTCTGTTCCATCATACAAAAACTGAAGCGTTCAGAAAACCTTCGCAACCCGAAAATCAAAACAAAATTGCATTCCAATAATATCCATGTAACAATGAGCAAATTCGTCATATAATAGAACTAAAGGTAACAAGGCCGGTTTGGGACAAGTCAGCGAAAGGAGGAATAAGACATGCTTCGCCGCCTTCGAAAAAAATTAAAAAAACAATTAAACGGCATGATGCGCAGAAAATCAATTGCGTAAAAAGGACCTTCACACAGGTGAACAGGTCCTTTTTTTCTCAATGCTTTTCTTATGAGGCAATTTCGCATATAATAGAAAGATGAGTCTAACAATCGGCAGTTAAGGAGAGATTTGGATGATTTATAAGGTATTTTTTCAGAGCAGCAATGACGAAGTACCTGTTCGTGAAAAAACAGATTCAATTTTTGTGGAAGCTCAATCTGAACGTGATGTCAGATCTAAATTAAAATCATACAACTACAACATTGAGTTTATACAGGAAGTTGAAGGCGCTTTTTTAGAATTTGAAAAACAGAGCGAAAAATTTAAAGTATTGGAGTTATGAGTGAATGAAATTTGTTAAAAACGATCAAACAGCCGTTTTTGCCTTGGGCGGACTGGGGGAAATCGGCAAAAATACGTACTGCGTTCAATTTCAGGATGAGATCGTGCTAATTGACGCGGGGATTAAGTTTCCGGAAGACGAGCTTCTCGGAATAGACTACGTTATCCCCGACTACACCTATCTGGTCAAAAACGAAGAAAAGATCAAAGGCCTTTTTATTACACACGGACACGAAGACCACATCGGCGGTATTCCGTACCTGCTCAAACAGGTGAACGTACCGGTTTACGGTGGGCAGCTTGCGATCGGCCTTTTAAGGAAGAAGCTTGAAGAGCACGGCCTCTTGCGCCAGACAAAGCTTCATATTATTGAAGAGGACGATATTGTCAAGTTCAGAAAAACGGCGGTTTCTTTCTTCAGGACGACACACAGCATTCCGGACTCATACGGTATTGTCGTAAAAACACCGCAAGGAAATATCGTACATACCGGCGATTTTAAATTCGATTTTACGCCGGTAGGCGAACCGGCCAACTTGACCAAAATGGCCGAAATCGGAAAAGAAGGCGTTCTCTGCCTCCTTTCTGACAGCACAAACAGCGAAATTCCGGATTTCACGATGTCCGAGCGCAAAGTCGGGGAAAGCATTGACGACATTTTCCGCAAGGTCGAAGGCAGAATCATCTTTGCCACCTTTGCCTCAAACATCCACCGTCTTCAGCAGGTGATCGAAGCAGCGGTTGCCAACGGCCGGAAGGTGGCCGTATTCGGACGAAGCATGGAATCGGCGATTGAAATCGGACAAACTCTCGGGTATATTAAATGCCCTAAAAACACGTTTGTTGAAGCCAATGAAATCAACAGGCTTCCGGCCGGGAAAGTGACGATTCTCTGTACGGGTAGCCAAGGCGAGCCGATGGCGGCTCTCTCGAGAATCGCAAACGGCACGCACCGGCAAATTTCGATCAACCCGGGGGATACAGTCGTATTTTCATCATCTCCGATCCCGGGCAATACGATCAGCGTCAGCCGCACGATCAACCAGCTGTACCGGGCAGGAGCGGATGTTATCCACGGCGCGGTAACGAACATCCATACATCCGGACACGGGGGCCAGGAAGAGCAAAAGCTGATGCTCCGCCTGATCAAGCCGAAGTTCTTCATGCCGATTCACGGTGAATACAGAATGCAAAAAATGCACGTGAAATTGGCGACCGACTGCGGAATTCCCGAGGAAAACTGCTTTATCATGGACAATGGCGAGGTGCTGGCGCTGACGAGCGAAGAAGCATCAGTCGCCGGAAAAGTCCCTTCCGGAAACGTTTATATTGACGGAAGCGGCATCGGCGATATCGGCAACATCGTCCTGCGCGACCGGAGAATCCTTTCTGAGGAAGGGCTCGTCATCGTCGTCGTCAGCATTAACATGAAGGAATTCAAAATTTCCGCCGGACCTGATTTAATTTCAAGAGGGTTTGTCTACATGAGGGAGTCAGGCGACCTCATCAATGACGCTCAGGAACTGATTGCCGGACATTTGAGAAAAGTGATGGAGCGCAAAGCGACACAGTGGTCTGAAATCAAAAACGAGATTACAGACACGCTTGCACCTTTCTTGTACGAAAAAACAAAACGCCGTCCGATGATACTTCCAATCATTATGGAAGTATAATCGCGGGGCACTAAAAAAACGGATGCACCTTATCAGTGCATCCGTTTTTTCATTGCACGGAAATGTGCGTGAACGCTTTAACATCAAACAGCCCTTCGGTCGTCATCTTCACATCAGGAATGACCGGCAGCGCCAAAAAGGAAAGCGTTAAAAACGGATTGAAGCTTCCTGAAAAACCGGTTTGTTTCAAGGCGCCGTGAAGCGATTTCAAGCTCTTGTTGACCTCTTCCAGCGGTTTGTCTGATAAAAGCCCTGCGATCGGCAGTGCGACGGAATGGAGCTCTTTTCCCCCTTTCGCGACGGTCAGTCCTCCGCCGATCTTGCCCAAGATGCCAGCCGCTTTCATCATATCCTCATCATTCGTGCCGACGGCGATGAAATTGTGTGAATCATGCGATATCGTCGCTGCGATTGCTCCCTCTTTCAATCCGAATCCCTTTACAATCCCAAGGCCGATTTCCTTTATACCCCGGTGGCGCTCAATCACCGCGATCTTCAGCAAATCTCTTTCCGGATCTGCACGGAAAAATGCCCCGTCTTTCGGCTTAGCGATGACGAGCTTTGTTTCAAGCTGGTTGGGAATGATTTCGATGATGCGAACGTCCTTGTCCCGAACAAGGGGAATCCTGAGGTCCTCCGCCTGTAAATCGGGGAGATGCACCGTCTCGAGCAGCGCCGGTTCAGGCTTAGAGGCGGCAGCGTCCGCTTCATTCAGTCCGCTGTACACCTTCCCGTTAATCATCGTCTTTGTGATGCGTACATTCTTTAAATCGCTGATAAAGAGGAGATCTGCATCATAGCCCGGAGCGACCGCACCTTTCGTTTTTAACCCATAGCATTCTGCGGCATTGAGGCTTCCCATTTGATAGGCAAGAAAGGGATCAAGCCCTGACAGGATGGCGAGCTTCACCTGGTGATTAATGCTCCCTTCATCGATCAGTTCGTCCAAGTGCTTATCATCCGTACAAAAAAAGAAGCGCCTTGCATTTTTTTCGTTTACGGCGGGCAGTACGCTGCACACATTCTTTGCCACAGAGCCTTCCCTGAGCATGACATACATTCCCCGTCTGATGCGTTCAAGCGCTTCTTCAGGAGTTGTGACCTCATGATCTGTCAGAACCCCCGCCGCCCGGTAGATGTTGACGTATTTAGCCGTAAGCCCCGCTAAATGACCGTCGATCCGCTTGCCCGCTGCTTGCGCGTCAAACAGCTTTTGCGTCATGTCCGCCGCCAAAGATTCCACTGAAACGTAATCCATCACTTCCGCCAGGCCGAGTACATCTTCCCGGCTGTAAAACGGTTTTAAATCATCGGCATAAAGAGCGGCGCCCGATTTTTCAAACGCCGCCGCCGGTACGCACGAAGGGAGCATGAAATAGATGTTCAGCGGGGTCAGCCGGGCCTGTTCCATCATGAAATGCAGACCTTTTACCCCTGAGACATTCGCGATTTCATGAGGGTCTGTTATAACGGTCGTCACCCCGTGGGGAATCACCGCTTTTGCAAACTCCGGCGGCGTCACCATAGAAGACTCGATATGGACATGGCCGTCGATAAAGCCGGGAACAATCATCTGTCCCTCTGCGTCGATGACCTCTTCGCCCTCGTAATCGCCTAACCCGACAATGGCTCCGTCTGTGATGGCTATGTCTTGCTCGATCCATTCCTGATTAAAAACATCCATTATTTTTCCGTTTTTGATCACAATATCAGCTTTTCTGCGATGTCCCGCAGCACCAAGCCGGTGAATGAACATCTGTTTCTCCAAAGGTATAAAGCCCCTCTCGTTTTGTTATGTATATTGTTCAATATCGTATCTGAATCGATTGAAACAGTCAATGAAAAGATAAAAAAACCGCAAGCGAAAAACGCTTGCGGCATAAGCCGTACATTATGAATGCTGAAAAACCTTTTTCTCAAAACGGTCGATATCGGGATTGGAGCCGATGACAATGAGAATATCATCCTTTTGAATCTCCTCGGTGGCAAGCGGGGACACGATCACTTCTTTTCCGCGTTTAATCGCAACGATATTAATTCCGTACCTCGCCCTGATATCGAGGTCAAGCAGCGTATTTCCCGCGAGCCTGCTGTTGGCTACAATTTCGACAAGGCTGTGCTCATCTGACAGTTCGAGATAATCAAGCACATTGTTGGACACGATATTATGCGCGATTCTTTTGCCCATATCACGCTCCGGATGAACGATCCGGTCAGCTCCGATTTTCGATAGTACCTTTTCATGATAATCATTCTGCGCCTTGACGGTAATCGATTTAACGCCCAGCTCTTTTAGCATGAGGGTAGTCAGGATGCTCGCTTGAATATCTTCTCCGATCGCCACGATGACATGGTCAAAATTGCGCAGCCCAAGATTTTTCAGGACGGACTCGTCTGTCGTGTCGCCTATGACTGCATGAGAAGCGATCTTCGCGTATTCGTTGACACGGTCCTCGTCCCTGTCGATCGCCATCACCTCAAGGCCTTCTTCACTTAATGTCTTGCAAATGCTGCCGCCAAACCGGCCGAGTCCGATTACAGCAAATTCTTTTTTCATCGAAAATTCCTCCATGGGTCAATCTTTTACAAATTCTATCATATGAAAAAGGTTTTTTCCTCTTTTTCTTCATATGTATGTTCATTCAGGTTGCATGACTCAATTTCTGCGATTTTTCGTATTGTGCGCCCTCCTCAAGCGGCAGCAAAATGTGGAATGTGCTCCCTTCGCCCAATTTGCTGTCTACCTTTAGTTCCCCGTTATGGGCGCCGATGATATTTAAACAGATCGTAAGCCCGAGCCCTGTGCCTTCCTGTTTTGTCGAAAAGAAAGGTTCGCCGATCTTGGCCAGGTCATCTTGTGACATGCCTCCGCCTTCATCTTTGATGCTGATTTTCACAAAGCTTGCTTCCTTCTCTGATGAAATCGTGATTTTTCCTCCGTCAGGCATCGCTTCGATCCCGTTTTTGATCAAGTTGATGAACACTTGCTTGATTTGATTTTCGTCGCCGTTTATTTCCCACTCTCTTCCTTCCTTTTGAAAGGCTTTTTCGATTTCGATATGGGACAAAACCGCATTTGTTTCAAGCAGGGTCGTGACCTGCTGCAACACGGAATTGATCTTGATTTTTTTAAACTGAACCTGATGGGGCTTTGCCAATACGAGCAGCTCCCCGAGCACGGAATCAATCCGTTTGATTTCAGAAAAGATAATGTCAAAATACTCGGTTCTGTCAGGGTATTCCGTTTTCATCAGCTGCAGGAACCCATTTACAGATGTGAGCGGATTTCTCACCTCGTGTGCGATTCCTGCGGCAAGCTGACCTGCCATCGCCAGCTTCTGAGACTGCATGGCAAGGCGCTGATTTGATTTCAAAAGCTCCATTTCCGTGTTCTTTCTCTCTGTAACATCTGTCAGCGTGCCTAAGCTTCCCGTAAATTGGCCATTCGTATAATAAAGCTTATAGTGCACTTCACCCCAAAACTTGCTTCCGTCTTTGCGGTGGTACAGAACTTCGATTCTTCCTTCCCGCTCCCTGTTCTTCAGCTGGCTCATCAGATGATTCGAGATGCGCTCTTCATGATCAAAATAATCATTGTACATCGTTCCGAGACTTTCTTCAATGTTGAAGCCGGTCAGGGTGGTCCACGCCTGGTTCAAGAAGGTGATGTTGCCTTTCCGGTCGGTTTGAAACACGATTTCCTGAAGGTTGTCCATAATCCGGTTCGTTGCCGCCGAAAGCTCTTTATATTGTTTTTCGCTTTCCTTCAGCTTATAAACAAGCTGATTGGATTCATCGATGTACAGCGTCAGCCACCATACGCTGACCAATGTCACAAGTGTAAACAGCAGATCAACCGTCCAGTTAATTTGATTTCCCAATATCCCGTAAAATAAATAATTCCAAAACATAATAAAAGTCATTGCCAAAGCGGTCGCAATGATCCGTCCTTGATATCTTTTCATGACCCCACCTGCCACTTGTATTTCTCTGTTAATTGTAACATTCTTTACACCATCTTTGAGAGGATTGTTCGAAGTATTTATCGTCTGTATTGCCGAATTTTTCAGTGACGGTGATGTCGGTCATCTTTTCGGAGGAAACCGATTTCTGAACCAATTGGCAAAAAAAGCCCTGCCCGGGTGAACAGGCAGGGCGGCTCAATGTTACGATTTGGCCTGGTCCAGCGCGCTTTTGAGTTCTTCCAAAAGCAATTTGGCGCCATCCGGGCTGAGCGTAATGTTTCCGTTTCCGTATTCGCGGTTTTCGGATGTAATCTCTCCGGTTATCAGACAAACGCCGTAAGGTTTATATTTTTTCAAAACGATTTTATCCTTGTCAACGAAAAATTCAATGCTGTCCTTGATTGAGATATCAAGCGCCCTTCTCAATTCAATCGGCATCACAATGCGGCCGAGTTCATCTACTTTTCTCACAACTCCTATGGATTTCAAAGTCTTTCGCCTTCTTCCTCATTATGTTTCTATTTTTCTAAGATATTGTCTTAGTATAACGATAGACGTACAATAGGGGAAAAAGGTTTCCCCCTTTCAGACAAAAAATCCGCGCAATAAAAATGAAATAATTTTCTCATGATGCCAATATGAGGTCATCATTTTACAGGTTTTTTTCAATGTCGTCACAGACCCCCAAAAATCGATGTTTTTCAGAGAAAATTTAAATGGAATGAATATCTTTTTCTCAACGCGAAGAAAAACCATTTCGTTTATCAAAAAATTTTAAATAGAGATTGGGTGAAAATATGTTTCAAACAACCGAGATCGGAATTGATCTAGGAACAGCGAACATACTGGTTTACAGTAAAAACAAAGGAATCATTTTAAACGAACCTTCCGTCGTAGCCGTTGATACGGAAACAAAAAGCGTTTTGGCCGTCGGAATCGAAGCGAAAAACATGATCGGAAAGACACCGGGCAAAATCGTCGCAGTCCGTCCGCTGAAAGACGGGGTTATTGCCGACTACGACATGACGACCGACCTTTTAAAACAGATCATGAAAAAAGCCGGGAAAAACATCGGCTTTACATTCAGAAAGCCGAGCGTCGTCGTCTGCACGCCTTCCGGCTCGACCGCTGTCGAAAGACGGGCCATCAGCGACGCCGTCAAAAACTGCGGCGCCAAACAGGTCCACTTGATCGAAGAGCCTGTCGCAGCGGCAATCGGCGCAGACCTGCCTGTCGATGAACCCGTCGCCAACGTCGTCGTCGATATCGGCGGAGGTACGACTGAAGTGGCGATTATTTCGTTCGGAGGCATCGTATCCTGCCACTCGATCCGAATCGGCGGCGATCAGCTTGATGAAGACATCGTTTCATTCGTACGAAAAAAATACAACCTGCTGATCGGGGAACGGACGGCCGAGGAAGTCAAAATCGAAATCGGCTATGCTTTGATTGAGCATGAAACGAAGACGATGGAAGTCAGGGGACGCGATCTTGTCACAGGCCTGCCAAAAACGATTACGCTTGAATCAAACGAGATCCAGGCAGCGATGCGCGAGTCCCTTCTTCACATTATCGAAGCGATCAGAGCAACGCTTGAGGACTGCCCTCCGGAACTGAGCGGAGACATCGTCGACCGCGGCGTCATTTTAACGGGTGGCGGCGCCCTCTTGAACGGCATCAAAGAATGGCTCTCCCAGGAAATCGTCGTTCCTGTCCACGTTGCTGCAAATCCGCTTGAATCCGTGGCCATCGGGACCGGCCGTTCTCTTGACGTAATTCACAAATTGCAAAAAGCCGCTAAATAATTTTATTTTTAACGTCTTTTTTGCAGACTTTCTTCATATCGTGGGAAATGGAGTAACGATAAGGAGGAAGAACATGCTCAAGGATTTGGGAAGACGCGTGGCCATTACCGCTATCTTAAGCGGGATCATTTTAGGCGGGATCAGTGTTTCGCTCAGCAACATGCCGAGCTCTCCCCCCGGCCAGACAGCCAAAATAAACCGCTGAAAAAGTTCGCAGCCTGCCCGCTGCGAACTTTTTATTTTGAGTCAAAATTTGTTATGATGTTATGGACAATAAAGGAGGTTTTGCAAACATGAGTTCATTTACCGATAAACTTAGTAAATACGCCCAGCTTGTCACAGAAGTAGGTGTCAACGTTCAAAAAGGACAGCAAGTCGTGATCAACGCTTCGACGGAGATTCGCGACTTCGTACGCCTGCTCGTAAAAAGCGCATATGAAAGAGGAGCAAAACATGTGACAGTCCGCTGGCAGGATGACGTCGTCACCAGACTGAAATATGAGCTTGCACCAACTGAAGCGTTCGAAGAGTATCCGGAATGGGAAGCAAAAGGCATGGAAACGCTCGCCAGAGAGGGTGCAGCATTTATTTCGATTGTCTCATCAGGCCCCGACCTTTTGAAAGGAATCGATTCAAAACGGATTGCAGCGCAGCAAAAAGCGGCCGGAAAAGCTTTGCATACATACAGACAAATGATTCAGTCCGATAAAGTGAGCTGGACTGTCGTGGCAGCCCCCTCTCCGGCATGGGCGAAAAAAGTGTTCCCTGAAAGCAGCGAAGAAAAAGCGGTGCAAATGCTTTGGGACGAAATTTTCAAGACGACCCGCGTCGACCGCGAAGACCCGGTCAAAGCATGGAAAGAGCACGACCAGACGCTTCGCGATAAAGTGAGCGTTTTAAACGAAAAGCATTATCAGGCCCTTCATTATAAAGCGAAAGGCACGGACCTCACGATTGAACTTCCTGAAAAACACGTCTGGGTCGGGGCCGGAAGCGTTAATGAAAAGGGCGATGAATTCATGGCCAACATGCCGACGGAAGAGGTGTTTACCGCTCCGAAAAAAGACGGGGTGAACGGAACCGTTTCCAGCACAAAACCGCTGAGCTACGGAGGAAACATCATTGACGGCTTTACGCTGACGTTTGAAAACGGACGGATTACCGATGTCAAAGCAGAGCAGGGCGAGGATATTTTAAAAGAGCTGGTCGAGACGGACGAAGGCTCGCACTACCTGGGCGAAGTCGCACTGGTAGCCCACGATTCGCCGATCTCAAAATCAAATATCCTGTTTTATAACACGCTGTTTGACGAAAATGCTTCAAATCACCTTGCCATCGGAAGCGGGTATGCGTTCAACATCGAAGGCGGCAAAGAAATGACGCGCGAACAGCTGGCTAAGGAAGGGTTGAATGAAAGCATCACCCATGTCGATTTCATGATCGGCTCAGGCGAAATGGACATCGACGGAATCACGGCCGACGGAAAAAGAGAACCAATCTTCCGCAACGGCAATTGGGCTTTTTAAGGCGAAAGGGCTTCAAATGGAAGCCCTTTTTATGATGCTCCGACCGGAAACTGTCCGTTTGTTGCACAGGATGTCAACAACCGGTGCAATTATCCTGCTGCTGAGTGACCCGAAACCCTTGCAGTCTAGGAAGGCCGGGCATCAGAGCGGACTTTCACAGGATGTGATGACGGCGGCGTTCAGGCAGGGCGCCTGAGCGTTTAGCCGCCGTTCCTTTCTTATTCGTGAGCACCGACTTAGCAGGCCTGGCAACGAATGCAAGGGTTTGTCGACACGCTGAAAGCCCGCCGAAGAGGCGGGCTTTCGTGTTATGCGTATAACTCGGCCAATTTGCTTTGAACCGTTTTGTCTTCTAAAAACTCATCATAGGTCATTTGCTTATCAACGATGCCGTTTGGCGTAATTTCGATGATCCGGTTGGCAATCGTCTGAACGAACTGATGGTCGTGGGACGTAAACAGCATGGCGCCTTTAAAGCTGATTAAGCCGTTGTTCAGCGCGGTAATCGACTCAAGGTCCAAGTGGTTTGTCGGCTCATCAAGCACAAGCACGTTCGCTCCTGAAAGCATCATTTTTGACAGCATGCAGCGGACTTTTTCTCCCCCTGACAAGACGCTTGCCTTTTTGAGCACTTCTTCCCCGGAGAACAGCATCCGGCCTAAAAATCCGCGCAAAAAGCTTTCGCTCTGATCGTTCGGCGAAAATTGGCGAAGCCAGTCGACAAGGTTCATATCGCTGTTCTCGAAAAACTCGCTGTTGTCCTTCGGGAAAAAGGCCTGCGATGTTGTCACGCCCCATTTAAAGGTTCCGCTGTCAGGCTCCATTTCCCCCGCCAAAATTTTAAACAGCGTCGTGGCGGCAAGCTCATTCCGGCCCGTAAAAGCGATTTTATCGTCTTTGTTCATCATAAAGCTCACCGAATCAAGCACTTTCACGCCGTCGATTGTTTTGGAAAGATCCTGAACAACAAGCACGTCATTGCCAATTTCGCGTTCCGGCGTGAAGTTGACGTACGGATATTTCCGCGATGACGGTTTAATGTCATCGAGCGTAATTTTTTCAAGCAGTTTTTTTCTGGAAGTCGCCTGCTTCGATTTGGAAGCATTTGCGCTGAATCTGGCAACGAACTCTTGAAGCTGTTTGATCTGTTCTTCTTTCTTCTTATTGGCTTCCTGGGCCATTTTAAGCGCAAGCTGGCTTGATTCATACCAGAAATCATAGTTGCCGACGTAAATTTGGATTTTGTTGAAATCGAGGTCGGCGATATGCGTACATACTTTATTTAAAAAGTGGCGGTCATGCGATACGACGATAACCGTATTCTCAAAGTTGATCAGAAACTCTTCAAGCCACTGGATCGCCTGAATATCAAGGTGGTTTGTCGGCTCATCCAAAAGAAGTACGTCAGGCTTGCCGAATAGCGCTTGTGCAAGCAGAACTTTCACTTTGTCAGATCCGCCGAGATCGGCCATTTTCTTCGTATGAAGCTCTTCAGGAATACCGAGTCCTTTCAGCAGAATCGCCGCTTCCCCTTCAGCTTCCCAGCCGTTCAGCTCGGCAAATTCACCTTCAAGCTCTGCAGCGCGAATGCCGTCTTCATCGGAAAAATCCGGCTTCATGTAAATAGCATCTTTTTCCTGCATGACTTCGTACAGGCGCTTATGGCCCATGATGACGACTTTCAGCACTTCGTGTTCCTCGTATTCAAAGTGGTTCTGCTTCAGCACGGCGAGGCGCTCTCCCGGGCTCATGTGAACGTCTCCGGTCTGCGGCTCGATCTCCCCTGATAATATCTTCAAAAAGGTAGATTTCCCCGCTCCGTTTGCTCCGATTAACCCGTAGCAATTTCCAGGCGTAAATTTAATGTTTACATCTTCAAACAGCTTCCGGTCCGCAAACCGCAAGCTGACATTACTCACAGCTATCATGTAATATCCTCCATCACTAATACTTCATTAAAAAGAGTATAACACGAATAGTCTTTAAGAGAAATGCTTTGCTTTTTTACAATAAAGTTTTAAAGCAATATGAACACTTGCATCTATGTTGTTACAATATGTTACAATTAATGTGGATTGGGGGATGGAATATGAATATAAAAGATGATCCTGAAATTAAAAGATGGATAAACATGAGGCCGTGGCATGCGCTGTTCGTCTCGCTCGCGATGGTGATTTCCACGATGTCGATCGGATTTTTTAAAGGCTATGATATGTGGACGACGGACTTTCTTATTTTTTCGTGCCTTTTAGCCTTTTTCGGCCTTCTTGTAGGCTGGCTCCAAAAGATATATTATAAAAAAGTAATGTTCGGGGAAAACACGGAAAATTAGACGGAGGAAAACATGAAGCTTATCACTCTGACAGAATACTGCATGTTTATTTTTTTTACCGGGGTATATGTGGCGGTAACCGGTTTTACAGCGCGCGATCTCGGCCTTTATCTCGGAATCGCCATCATTTATACGTTCGTACATATCGCAGCAAAGCGCATGCTGACAAAGCACGGAAAAGAAGCCGCCGACATCAAGCTCTTCTACAGCGTGCTCCTTATTACAGCTTCGGTGTTCATTACCGTGCTGTTTATTATAGTACTGGCATCATTCTCATCATAAAAGAAAAAACGCCTGGCGTCCGATGCGGACGTCAGGCGTTTTTTTAATCTGTTTTTCGGATTTCATTAAACGGGAAAAACACAAATTCCGATGTCCCGGCTATCCGCTTTTTATCAATCAGCCCGAGGCCGTTCCGGCTGTCCATCGATCTCTGGCGGTTGTCGCCCATCACGAAGTACTTGCCTTCAGGAACTTTGACAGGACCGAAGTCACCGGTCAGCTTCACCCCGACTTCCTCAGCTTCTTTTTTGTTGTGCGAAAGATACGGCTCATCCACTTTCTTCCCGTTAATGAGAAGCGTGTCATCCTTCATTTGCACAGTATCTCCCGGCAGACCGATCAGGCGTTTGACATAGTGGACATTTTTTTCATCGCCGTCGATAATGACGATGTCTCCCCGCTTCAATTCCCCGGCGTATTTCACCGTTTTATAAACAAACAAGCGTTCCCCGTCGTGGAGCGTCGGATCCATCGATGTCCCTTCAACTAAATACGGCTCGAATAAAAACGTCCTGATCAATAGAGCCAGAGCGACTGCAATGACAATGGCTTTTACCCATTCAAAGAGAGAACTTTTCTTTTTGGCGGATTTTTCTTCAGTCAAAACGCTTCCTCCTAAAACAGTCTATCACGCAAAATATCGGCTTTTCCTATACTTTATCATAAGTCATGGGATATTTCCTAATTCGCATGCCTTCTGCCGGAAAAAACAGTAAAAAAGAAAGTGCCGCAGAGAGAACAAAGCGGCACTTTCTAGCACTTATTATTCAGCTGGAACCGGCTTTTTCAAGATGCCGAGCAAGACAGCTGTGACAACTGCTCCGATCAGGACGCTCACCAAATAGAGAAGCGGATGGTTTGTTGTCAGGAAGACGAACACTCCTCCGTGCGGAGCAGGAAGCGTGACTCGGAAAAATTGAGACAATCCGCCTCCGATTGCTGATCCGATTACACAAGCAGGGATAACCCGTGCCGGATCGGCTGCCGCAAACGGAATCGCACCTTCTGTGATAAATGACGCACCCATGAAATAGCAAGTAATACCAGCTTCACGGTCGCGTTTTGAAAATTTGTTTTTAAAGATCGTTGTTGCCAGCGCGATGCCAAGCGGAGGAACCATACCGCCCGCCATAATAGCAGCGTGAGGACCGAAGTTTCCGGCGTCAATCATCGCAATCCCGAACGTAAAGGCCGCTTTGTTGATCGGACCTCCCATATCGATCGCCATCATACCGCCCAAAATGATTCCCATTAAAACAAGGTTTCCTGTTCCAAGGCCTTCAAGCCAGTGCGTCAATCCGTCCATTATCATCTTGACCGGCGTATTGACGACATAATGCATGATAATTCCTGTAAAGAAGATACCGAATAACGGGTAGATTAAAACAGGCTTCAATCCGTCAAGCACTTGCGGAAGACCTGCAAATACTTTTTTCAAGAGAACGACGATGTAACCGGCAAGGAAACCGGCAATTAATCCGCCCAAGAATCCTGCATCAGCCTGTGTTGCCATAAAACCGCCGACCATACCAGGCGCAAAACCAGGGCGGTCTGCAATGCTCATCGCAATAAATCCGGCCAATACTGCAACGATTAATTTCAAGGCGTTTCCGCCGCCGATCGCATTTAACGCAGCCGCAAATTCATTATAAGAAGGGTCTCCAGGCTTCGCTGAGTTAATGCCCCAGAAGAACGAAATAGCAACTAAAATCCCGCCGCCTACGACAAACGGAAGCATGTTGCTGACACCGCTCATCAAATGCTTGTAGAAGGCATTTCCTGCGCCGGATTTTCCTTTTGCTTCACCTTCATCATTTTGGGAAGCGCCGCCGCCTTGATAAATAGGCGCATCTTGTTTGAGCGCCTGCTCAATCAGTTCTTTTGGACGTCTGATCCCCGCTGTCACCGGCACTTCGATGACGTGTTTGCCGTTGAAGCGTTCCATCTCAACCTGTTTATCGGCAGCAACGATGATCGCGACTGCGTCTTCGATTTCCTGTGCTGTCAATTTATTTTTCACACCGCTGGAGCCGTTTGTTTCAACTTTGATGTCAACGCCCATTTCTTTTGCTTTTTCTTTCAAAGCGTCAGCGGCCATGAACGTGTGCGCGATTCCCGTCGGACACGCCGTAACCGCGAGGATTTTTCCTTTTGCAGAAGGAGCTTGAGCCTCTTCAGCCTGCTCTTCTTCTTCATCATCTTTATCATGCATGTTGATGATGTCAATGATTTCGTCTTCAGTTGCTGCTTCAAGAAGCTGCTTGCGGATTTCTTCCCGCATGAGCAATGTTGACAGCCTTGACAGCGCTTCGAGGTGCGTGTTATTCGCCCCTTCAGTTGCTGCGATCATGAATACCAAATGGCTTGGCTGTCCGTCCAAAGATTCGTAATCAACGCCTTCTTTTGAACGTCCGAAAGCGATCGCCGGCTCTTTTACGCTGGCCGTTTTCGCATGGGGGATGGCAATGCCTTCGCCGATCCCTGTGGAGCTTTGTTTTTCACGGTTGATGACCGCTTCTTTGTAGCCTTCTTTATCATTTAACTTTCCGGCTTGATCCAAAACCGTTACCATTTCTTCAATAACGTTTTCTTTCTTGCTGCTCTCAAGGCTTAGTTTGATCGTATGCTTCGTGAGTAGCTCTGTGATTTTCATAACCTTTCCTCCTTTAGATGGCTTTGACCTGAACTTCAGGAAGCAGCTTGTGTACCAGCTCTTCCGTTCCGAGTTCTTCTGAGAAAGCCGTAGCGCTCCCTGAAGCGACCCCTAACCGAAAAGCCTCTTCGATGCCCAGCCGCTTTTCGATGCCGGCAAGAAAACCGGCAACCACTGAATCTCCCGCGCCGACAGAGTTTACGAGTTTTCCTTTAGGAACGGTTGCGTGATATACCCGATCTTTCGTAAACAGCAGAGCTCCTTCTCCAGCCATGGAAACGATGGCGTTTTCCGCTCCTTGTTCGATCAGTTTTTTTCCGTAAGGAACCGCTTCCTCAGCTGTGTGAATCGTCGTCTGGAACATTTCTCCGAGCTCATGGTGATTCGGCTTCATTAAAAGCGGATTCATTTCCGGGGCCTTTAAAAGCGCTTCTCCAGAGATGTCAACAACAACCCTGACGTTTTTCTCCTTGCATTTTGCAGCAATCTTTTCATACGTGTCTTGAGGAAGTGAAGCGGGAATGCTGCCTGCCAATACGACGATATCCCCTTCCTGCATATCTGAAAACTGATCTAAAAACGCCGCAAAATCTTCGTCGGTGATCGACGGGCCCTGTCCATTGATTTCCGTTTCGTCGCCCGTTTTCAGCTTTACATTGATCCGGGTATCGCCATTTACCTCATGAAAGGCTGTCTCAAGCTTTTCTTCTTCCAAAAATGACTTGATATATCCCCCGGTAAAACCGCCGACAAAACCGAGAACCTTTGATGGCACATGGTGTCTGTTTAATACCCTTGAGACGTTGATGCCTTTGCCCCCCGGATATTTCGAATCATAAGCTGAACGATTTAATCCGCCCAAGGAAAAGTTTTCAACGTGAACAATGTAGTCGACTGATGGGTTGAGAGTTACAGTGTAAATCATGTTTTCACTACCTTTACGACAGTTTTTTCTTGATAGTTATCGAATGAATGCTTTGCAGATCCTGCTGTAATGATCGTTGCTTCGTCTAAACTTGCAAAGGCAGAAAAAGACATTTCCCCAAACTTGGAAGCATCGGCTAAAATGAAGGCTTTTTTCGCCTGTTTGACAGCTTTTGCTTTCAGGAGTGCTTCCTCGGGATCGGGCGTTGTATATCCCGCTTCCTTATGAATGCCGTTGACGCCGATAAAGCTCTTGTCAAACCGGTACTGGCCGATGGCCGAAAGAGCGGAGCCGCCCACGATCGCACCGGTTTTATGCTTTACCTGTCCGCCTAATAAGTAGAATGTAATGCCTTTTTGGATTAATGCCTCGATATGCATGACTCCGTTTGTGACGACGATTATATCCTTCTCTTGATCTATAAAGTCGATCATTTGCAAGGTGGTCGTCCCGGCATCTAAATAAATGCAATCGCCTTCTTCAAGAAGAGAGGCCGCTTCCTTGGCGATGTTTTTCTTTTCATGAAGGTTTTTGGATGATTTCTCAAGCATATCAGGCTCCGTCCGAATGTCGGACAGCCTTGATGCCCCTCCATGAACGCGCTTTAAATATCCGCGGGCTTCCAGCGTCGACAAATCTCTTCTGATCGTTGACTCAGATGCTTTTGTCAAGTTCATTAAATACTGGATTTTCACGACATCATGCTTTTTGATCTCGTCGATGATCAGCTGATGCCGTTCGGGAGTCAACACATTACCACCCCTCTTTGAAAACGCCTTCATTTCACTTACAATTCTATTGTAAACGCTTTTTCGACATAACTCAACAAAAATCTTTCAAATTCATTCAATAACCATCAAAATCCTTCACATTTTAACATCTTAACGCGATATATACCATTTGTAAACTGTATAAGCGATAAAAATCCGCAAAAATATGTGACATTATTATGATCTATTCATTCTTCATTCATTCGGGATAAACAAAATAAAACCTCATGCACAAGGCATGAGGCTGACAAAAGGCGGGTCCGTTAATTAGGTAAATTTGCTATTAAAAGAAGGAGCATCCCGTATAAATAAGCCAAAAGAAGCTTAAGGATAAATAAAGCGGCTACTCCGATCCATGCTGCCCGCTTTGAAGATCCGCCCGCTTTTTGCAGGCCGATCGCCGTTAGGGCAAATGACCAGATCGTAAAGATGTCACAGACGTTTAAAACGGTCGCAAGCGGTTCTTCGGCAGGAATCAATCCGTCCAGCGACGTTACCGAAAAGACGACGCCGGAACCCGTCATATAATAAATGACGCTGATGATAATATCCCTAATGGCAGGGATGAAATTCACAAAAACGCATAACGAAAGCATCGTGATAAAATTTGTTTTTCCCCCGCCGATTTTCGCAAGCAGCCATAGAACTAAAGCACCAATCACGAAGAAAATGACCGATTGGAAAATATTACGGACGATGATTGCAGTGCTTCTTACAGTGTTTAAATCCTCTTGACTGAATATGGCACTTTTGGAGATGACGAGATAGGCGGCCAAGGCTGATAATACAGCTGCGATGATCATCGGCAGCCAGATGGCGGGCCGTTCTCTCATTCTTTCAAATTGCTTGGCGGGACTTGTGATGAGGCCGATTAAAAACGGCTTTTTTTCTTTTGCTGTTTCTATCGTTGCTTCCACTTTCTAATTCCTCCTGAAAATTCCTTTTTATGAAATAAAGACAATACCCAGTCTAGCATTTATCAGACTAAGTTTTATTAAAATCAGCTTAATTTTGTTTTAAATTCCAATAAAAAAAGACCGATCGTCAAACGGTCTCTTTTCATTATTCATAACGCAAAGCCTCGATCGGATCTAATCTGGCCGCTTTGTTTGCCGGAAGCATTCCAAAAACGACGCCGATTACCATACTGAATAAGACCCCGCTGAGAACAACCTGCCAAGAAACGAGGGACGGCCACCCTGCCAAAAGAGAAACCAGTGAAGCTCCTCCGTATCCGAGCCCGATTCCGATCAGCCCCCCAATCAGGGTCAAAACAACCGATTCAATCAAAAACTGGGTGAGGATTTGTCCTCGCGTTGCTCCAAGTGATTTTCTGATCCCGATTTCCCTAGTGCGTTCAGTTACGGATACAAGCATGATATTCATGACACCGATCCCTCCGACCAATAGAGAGATGCCGGCAATTGAACCAATGATCGTCGTCATAATCGTTGTGACTTGGCCGATGCCTTTTGCGATTTCTTCCATGTTCATGACTTGATAAGAATCTTCAGTTCCATGATGGTCATTCATCAGCTGCACGGCTTCTTCACCGACCGCCTTGATATCATCAGCTGACTGCACCTGAAGGGACACTTTGCTGTAGTCGCTCGTGCCAAATGATGTTTTCATCATCGTAAACGGCAAATACATTTCGCTCTGTTCAAACGAAAGCAGCCCGGTTTCTTTTTTCAGGATACCGATCACTTCAACGGGTTGTCCGTTTACCCATATGACCTGACCAAGCGGTGATTTTTTGTCAAACAGTTCCTCTGCCAATTTTTCAGAAATGATTCCCGCTCGTTTTCCTGATAGAAAATCATTTTCGGTAAACCCTCTGCCTTCTTTTATGTCCAATGAATTGACATCCATATACCCGCTGTTAATACCGATTATTGATGAATCGGTTTCCTCTTCGCGATAGCGGGCAGACATACTTTCTGTTTTTGAAGCGACAACCTGCTTAACTCCTTCAATTTCCTTTAAACTGTTAATATCGGCTTCTGTAAAGCTTGCTTGATAAGCGGCAGGATTGCTGGCAAGCTCTTCTTCGCTCGGTGAATAATATAATTCCACTGTATTGCCGGGACCGCTGATAGACTGTTTGAGCATCTGTTCCCCGCCTTGTCCGACGGCTACCACGACAATAACCGAACCGACGCCGATTATGATTCCGAGCATCGTTAAGATTGACCGCATTTTATGAGCCAACACAGAGCTTAGAGCCATCTGCACATTTTCCAAAAGGCTCATTCCCCCACTCTCCTTTGTCCTTCAGGAGAGACGATTTCGCCGTCGCGCACCAAAATCATACGGTTCGTATAATTTGCTATTTCCGGTTCGTGTGTAACCAATACGATCGTCGTACCTTCGGAATTTAATTCAGAAAATTGCTCCATAATCGAAATGCTCGTTTTCGTATCTAAGGCTCCGGTTGGTTCATCTGCCAAAACCAGCTTTGGTTCATTCACAATGGCGCGGGCAATTGCCACCCGCTGTTTTTGCCCACCCGATAGTTCATTCGGCATGTGAAGCATTCTGTCTTTTAGCCCAACCTTTTCTAAAGCCCTTTCGGCCCGTTCCTGCCTCTCTTTTTTGCCGATCCCTGCATAAATCATCGGTAGCTCTACATTCTTTTTAGCGTTAAGCCTTGGCAAAAGCTGAAACTGCTGAAACACAAAGCCGATCGATCGATTTCTGACCGCCGCCAGCTCCTTATCTTTATAAGAAGAAATATCTTCTCCGTCCAGCTTATACGTACCCGACGTTGGGCGATCAAGACAGCCAATGATGTTCATGAGCGTTGATTTTCCTGATCCGGACGGCCCCATGATCGAAAGATACTCTCCCTGTTCAATGGCGACATCAATGGAATGAAGGACATCAAATGTCTCTTTCCCGATATGATAACTTTTTGTCACATTGGAAAGCTGAATCATCAGACTCTCACATCCGTTCCGTCAGTCAAATCGTCTGAAGGATTTAAAATGACTTGATCATCCGGTGAAATGCCATCCTTTATTTCGATGAGGTTATCCACCGTTTCACCGATCTTTACGTCGACACGTGTTGCCTTGCCGTCTTTTACCGTATAGACATAGTACTGATCGTCTTCTTTTTTGACAGCTTTTGCAGGCAGCGTATTCGCTTTACGCTTATCTGTTTCAATATTCATGATCAATTTAAATCCGGGCTTTCCTTGAGGGAGCCGACCGGCGATTTTAACTTTGAGCGGATACTGTACGGCTTTCTCCGTTTCAGAAGCCCCCGCAGCCGCTGTTTCGTTTTGCCTTTCGGGCACAAGACCGACAGCTGCAACCCTTCCTCTCCATTCATGATCCTGAATGACGTCTGATGTCAACGCTACTTTCTGGCCTTTTTTCACCTTTAGCGTATCGTATTCAGACAATGCACCTTCAACGATGAGACGATCAGTATTGCCAATATGTATAACCGGCTCCTGAATCTTGGATTTTTTAGATGCCGCTTCCCTTTCGACGGAAATGACAGTTCCTTCAATTTCGCTGCGGACTTCAAGGTCACTCAATTGGCGCTCAAGTGATTTCTTCTCCAGATTATACTGCCGCAACTCGAGTTTCGCCGTTTTTTCTTCCATATCTAGCTCAGATCGCTGAGACTCAAATTGTTCGCCGGCCTCTTTTTCTTTTTTGTTTAATGCTTTTTTCTTTTCGTTGATTTGCTTGAGTTTGAGCTGACTAGATTCTATCGCCAATTCATTTTTTTCTTTTTCCAGCTTCAGCTGTTCATTCGTATAGGTTAAGAGGACCGTTCCTTTTTTGACCTTGTCCCCTTCTTTTACTTTTATCTGATCGAGATCTCCCTTATCCGCCTCATAAAAAACAGATTGTTCATTTTCAAACTTTAACTTACCGGGAACCATAACGGTTGCCGCTATCTCCTTTTCCTCCAGCTTACCGGTTTTGAATTCGGCACCGGCGCTGCCGCCGGTTTGAGCAGCTGACCGGTACAAATTAATTCCGATAAATAGAGCGACAATCACGACTATACCGCTTCCGATCAATATTTTCTTCATCTTCTATGCACCCGCCGACATTGCATCAAAAAATCCGGATGCGACTGAGAATAACAAAAGAATTCCAAACAAGACAGCTACGCTGATCCACGCTGATTTTTTGGAGATTCCCCCTACTTTTTCAAGGCCGACAGCCAGCAAAACATACCCCCAAAGCGAGAATACTTCAAAGAGATTTAAAATACTTGCAAGAGGCTGCTCAGCCGGAATGATGCTCGCAAGCGATGTTACATTGTACAGTGAAGTTGAGTCGGTAAAATATAAGAATAGTCCGTTGATCAGTAAGCCGATGCAGGAAATAAACATAATGAAAAGGTTCAAAGACAGCATGTTCCGGTAAGTTGTCGTACCGCCGGATATTTTGACGCAGAGCCAATAAATAAGCGGAGCAATAAAAACGGTTGCGATTTGTATAAATATTGTGCCGAATATGGCTCCGCCCACCGCAAGTGGTCTGACAATTTCAAGTTCCTCACCCGTTAATCCGGACTCTTTAAAAATCGCGTCATAATTAGTGCCCACAGCCGTATACACTGCACCAACTACGGTTAAAACGAGTACGAGAAGCAGCGGCCCCCATATTGCCGGTTTTGTTTTGATTCTTTCAAATTGTTCGCCGGGGCTCGTAAAAATTCCAAATATCGAGGGACTTTTAACCGGATTTTTTTCCAAATTCGCTTCCATTTCGCAATACCTCCAATAGTTTTTTCTGAATATGAGTACGAATCATCCAGCCAAAAGTTTCATTTTTTCCGTTAATACGAAACTGTCATACTTGCAGCAAATGATATTGTGCTTTGACAAGCTCGTAGTAAATTCCCTTTTTTTCCATCAATTCGGAATGGCTGCCTTCCTCCATTTTTTTGCCATGATCAAGCACGATGATTTTATCGGCGTCTCTTATCGTGGAAAGCCTATGGGCGATCATAACCGCCGTCCTCCCTTTTAGCAGGGTTTTCAACGCCGCCTGAATTTTCACTTCCGTCTCTGTATCAATGCTTGCCGTCGCCTCATCAAGAATGAGAATGCGCGGATCTGCCAAAAGCGCTCTCGCAAATGAAATTAACTGCCTTTCGCCCGCCGACAGCATATTGCCGCGTTCTTCCACCTCTGTGGCATACCCGTCCGGAAGCTCCGCAATGAACGCGTCGGCGCTGACGGCTTTTGCCGCTTTGATGACTTCTTCATCCGTTGCGTTTGGGCGGCCGAACCGGATATTTTCCATGATCGTTCCTGAGAAAATAAATGTATCCTGAAGAACGACGCTGATTTGCGAACGTAGATCAGACAGCGATATATCGGCTATCGGAATTCCGTCCACCTTCACCGTTCCCCCCGTGGCGTCGTAAAACCGGCTGATTAAGCTGGCGATCGTCGTCTTGCCTGAACCCGTGTGCCCGACAAGCGCCAGCGACGTTCCGGCCGGAATGTCGAATGATACGCTGTGAAGCGCTTTTCGTTTCCCGCCGTATGAAAATTCGACCCTTTCAAACGATATGGCGCCTTTTAATTCCTTGATTTGGGCCGCATCTTCCTTATCAGCTACAATCGGCTTTTCATCAAGAAACTCAAAAATCCGTTCGGATGAAGCCATCCCCATCAAAAGCTGGTTGTACACCTGCCCCAGCCTTGATATCGGCTCCCAGAACATTCCGAGGTAAAAGGCAAAAGACACAAAGACGCCGATCGTAATCGTTTCATTTATGATGAGACTTGAACCGTACCAAATTAAAATCGCCGTTCCGACCGCATTCGTCATTTCCACGAGCGGGCGGAATGTCGCATTTTTTTTCGTCGCTTCCCGCCAGGACTCAAGGTTTTCGCCGTTTACGCCGTCAAAATACATCATGTTTTCTTTTTCTTGTGTAAAAGCCTGTGTAACACGGATTCCTTGGATGCTTTCATTTAAATGGGAGTTCAGCTTTGATTGCTTTAGGCGGACTTTTTGCCATGAACGCCTGATTTTTCTGCGCAGATTAGTAGAGATAAAAAACATGACCGGCAGCGTAATCATGATTGCAATCGTCAGCTCGGGACTGAGCGAAAACAAAATGACGATAATGCCAAGAAGAAGCAAGATATCCATCAGCAAATTGATGACCCCGCTCGTAAACAGCTCCTGAAGGGAATTGATATCATTCATGATCCGGACCAGAATGGAGCCTGCCGAACGTTCATCGAAAAAGCGGTGTGAAAGGCGCTGAACATGTGTAAACAAATGCTGCCTGAGATCGTAAATGACATGCTGCCCGAGCATGTTCATCCAGCGGATTCTCAGGACGTTCGCTCCGTAGTTGATCAAGTACATCAGGCTGATGACGCATATTAAGATCAATAAGAGGTTCATGTCCTTGCCTGTGATCGCTTTGTCAAGCGCATAGACGCCGATCAAGCTCGGCACCGTCAGCCTGACAGCGGCAGCGATCATCACCGTCAGAAAAGACAAGGGAAGCAGGTTATTGCGGTATGGCGCTAAGTATTTGAGCAAACGCCACATTTGCGACCAGTTAAAAGGCTTTTCAATGATCTGATCTGAGGAATAATAAAACCGGTTCAAAAGCGTTTGTTTTTTCGCATGATTTTCCAAGGGCAAAACCTCCTATCGCGCAACATGCGGTTCATTCAGAATATTTTGGTCTTTATACTGCAAATCGAAAATCCGTTTGTACAAACCGTTTTTTCTTAATAGTTCTTCATGCGTTCCCCTTTCTTTGACAACGCCTTTATCAAGGACGAGTATTTCATCAGCATGCTTCAAGGATGAAATCCGATGGGCGATAATAAACGTCGTCCGGTCGCGCATTACATCCCGGAGCGCAAGCTGAATCCGGTGCTCCGTCTCCATATCGACGGCGCTTGTCGAGTCATCAAGAATCAGAATGCTCGGATCGAGACAGATCGCTCTCGCTATCGCAATCCGCTGTTTCTGCCCTCCCGACAGCCCGAGCCCCCTTTCGCCAAGCATTGTGTCATACCGATCCGGAAGCTCCATGATAAAATCATGGGCCTGGGCCCTTTTCGCGCTTTCGATGATGTCATCCATCGATGCATCCGGTCTGCCGTAAGAAATGTTCGCCCGTATGGTCGACGAAAATAAAAACGATTCCTGGGGCACAATCCCGATGTTGGAGCGGAGCATCTTTAATGAGTAATGGGAAAGGGGTTTTCCGTCGATTGTGACCGTTCCCGATGTCGGCTCGTAAAAACGGCTTAAGAGCTGTACGATGCTGCTCTTACCCGAGCCGGTACCCCCGATTAATCCAATCGTCGTTCCGCGCGGAGCCTGAAAAGACACCTCGTGCAAAGCGTCGGCGTTTCCTTCCGAATATTGGAGGGTCACGCCGCTGAACACGACATCACCATTCAGCCGGCCGGTTTCCTTCGGGTGAGCGCGGTCGGTTATATCCTCATCGGCGTCAAGAATCTCTAACAAACGCTCTCCCGATGCTTTCGCCTGTGAAAACAAGTTGATCACATAGCCGAGGTTCATAATCGGCCACATCATGTAATTGACAAGGCTGAAAAAAGCGACGAGCTCCCCCGGCTGCAGGCTGTTTTGAATGACAAGCCAGCCGCCGAATGAGAGAAGCGCTACGAGACAAATATTTCCGATAAACTCCATCAAAGGGAAGAATTTCGACATGATCAATGAAGCATTCAAGCTTTTGGTTCGAAAGTGTTCATTCGAATCGGTGAATTTGTGAATCTCAAAATCTTCTTTTGATAATGATTTGACGGTATTCATGCCGCTGATATTTTCCTGAACTTTCGTATTTAATCTGGCAAAGGATTTTCTGATATTTCGAAATGCGGGGTGTACTTTTTTGTCGAACCGATAGACTGCTGCTCCCAAAAACGGCAAAGAGGCGATGGTGACAAGCGAAAGCGGGACAGAATAGGAAAACATGACGGATAAGCTGAGCGTCACGAGCAGCACAAATCTGACGGCTTCTGAAAAACCGAACGATAAAAAGAATCTGATACCTTCGACATCTGCTGTGAGACGGGACATCAAATCACCCGTTTTTGCGCTGTCATAATACGAAAACGGCAGCCTCTGAAGCTTTGCATACAGCTCTTTTCGCAAACGGTATACTGATTGAATGCCGAACATATCTCCGAGATATTGGTGAAAAAACGTCGCAACGCCCTTTACCGCCATCACGACAATAAAGCCAAGGCTGATCCAAATCACTAAGCCATAGCGGCCGCCCAGGATCACTTCATCAATCGTCATCTGAAGCATGATCGGATAGACGACGGTGATCGCCGTCAGCAAAAGCATCGAAAACAGCGACCATACAAACAATTTTTTATAAGGCCAATAAAAGGCTTTTAGTTTTTTTAGCGACTCCATTCGCATCAGCTCCTTTCCAATTCATGTAAACAGGAACACATCATCTAATATATCGGTTTCCGAAATGAATTTCCACCGATTTTATAAAATTCAGACTAATTATGTAAACATTTTACCCCTTATGCTGGAAATCCCCTCAGTATCTAAAAATATATTTTTCCAAGTTTTTATAAAATGAGAAAGGAAATTTTTTGATGAATAGAGGAAAATGATGTAAAATAGTAGAAAATATTATCGAATAATAAATGACGGAGTTGATTGCAATGTCGAAACGAGAGGCTTTAAAAAATCGGCTTCTCCTCTTAGGTGAATTGGAACAAAAAATCTGGAAAGACTTCAGAAAAGAACGAGAAGGAATCTATGCAAGGCTCGGTGAGCTTGACAGGGAAATCCATCGACATAGACGTTCCAATAAAGAGTATTATGCAGCACATTGCGTGGAAATTATTAAGCAGCAGAAAGGAAAAATCGTGACGACAAAAGAGCTTAAAATGAAGCTGAAAGAACGGACCAATTTTAACGTTCACCGCATTAGTGAGCTTTATGAGCTGATTCAAAAATTAGAACCGAACATTTCGAAAGAACGGCGCGGCTGTTTTCTTTACCTTGGGAATTCGTCCGATAAAAACGGCAACCGGTTATAGCTTATGCATAACCGGTTGCCGCGCCAGTTTCTTCACCCGCCGCTTACCGGCGGAATAAAAGCGACTGTGTCACCTGACATTACGTCGCTCTCTCCCCTCTTGTACTCTTCATTGACGGCGATCATCGCCCGTTCGATTCCCTGAAGCTGGTATGTTTCTTTTAAATATGCCTTGATGCGGTCTGTTGTCGTTTTCTCTTCATCCATCATGATGCTCTGCGTCCCGGCTTGTTCCGCAAGGCCGGCAAACAGGAGAATTTTAATCATGTTTTAACACCTCTTTCTTTGCCGAAGCCGCCGCTTCGATGTCTGGTTTGCCATCCGGATAAGCTGTCGTTTCAAGCTGATCGCCGATCCAGGATTCCCCGTTTTCCCAATGCTCTTTTTTCCAAATCGGAACGATCTGCTTGATCCGTTCAATCGCATATTCGTTTGCTTCATATGCCGCTTTACGGTGAGGAGAAGAGACGGCGATGACGACCGCGGCTTCGGATATGTCCAGCCTGCCGATCCTGTGGGTAATCGCCGCAGTCGCTCCCGGCCATTTTTCGCTGATTTCTTCCCCTATTTGAGAAAGCATTTTAACCGCCATCGGGACGTATGCTTCATATTCAAGATAAAGTGTTTTTTTTCCATTTGTCCATTCCCTCACAGTGCCGATAAACGTCGTAATCGCACCCGCTTCCCTTTTTTCGACTTTTTTTACGACATCTTCGATCACGATCGGCTTTGCTGTTATGATAAATCGTTCAGACAAACGCCTTCCTCCTTTAAATGGTGTAATATGAATGATATGGCAGCCGGGTCTTCGATATGGAAGGATTGTACGTCCGGCCTTGGTGCAGGCGGTTCGCCGCGCTGATAAATAACAGCGCGGACCCCTTCCAATTGTTCGATCAATTGATGGTCCCCTTCATGTCTGGCCATCACGATCTTTGGATAAGGCGCTCCTTTAAAACCTTCGATTAAGAGGCAGTCAATTGACAGCAGACGGTAGACGGAAATCAGCTTGTCAAGCGTCCAGCTTCCGCGTGCTGTCAGCTGAAAAACACCTGCCCCTTCAACTCCGGAAACCGCTGCTCCCGAACGCAAATAACGGTCGCTGTCCTTTCCTTCCGAAAAGGAGTCGGGCTCTCCCCCATGTCCGTGATGCTTCAGGCATGCGGCCTTTACGCCGAGCCGCTCCAGCCTTTCCGTGAGCCGTTCGATAATGGTCGTCTTGCCGCTGTTTTGGTAGCCTACGATCTGGAGGATTGGAACATTTCCGGCCACAGCTGCTCACTTCCGTTCTCATCCCGATATAAAAGAACATGTACACGCCTTCCGGCTTCATAGCCCCTCGTACCTCCCGGCAGGACGACGAGGGCATTTGCATCCGCCAGCGAGGTGACCGCACTCGATTTATCCAAGCCGACAGGCTCTGCCTGGAGCATTCCGTCTTTGACCGAAACAAAAGAACGCACAAAGCGGGTAAACGGATTCGGCTTCGGAAAATCCCTGGTTAAAACGGCTTCAGCGCATAAGGCATACGGCTTTTGATCGAGAAGCCAGGTTCTGACGGAAGGCTTTACAAACAGTTCAAATCCGACAAAGCAAGCAGACGGATTTCCTGAAAGCCCGAATAACAGCTTTCCGTCCAAATGAGCAACAGTCGTCACGCTTCCCGGACGCATCGCGATTTTATTAAATAACACTTCTGCGCCGAGCTTCTCATAAATGGCTGGCAAAAAGTCAAAATCCCCGACGGAAACTCCTCCGGTTGTAATGAGAAAGTCAACTTTTTCAAGCGCTTTTTTTACGGCGTCAAAGCTCTCCTCGAAGTCATCCGAAATTTTCCCTAAATATAGGGGAATGCCTCCCGCTTCTTTGACTTGTGCCATTACCATGCTTGCATTGCTGTTGCGGATTTTCCCGGGAACGAGGGGATCGCTGACATTCAGCAGCTCTGTCCCGGTGGCGATGACACCGATGACCGGCTTTTTCACGACCGGTACCAATGCATAGCCGAAAGTCGCAAGCAGAGCGATCACTCCGGATGTTATTCTCGTTCCTTTCACTAAGAGGACCGAGCCTTTTTCAGCGTCTTCACCTTTTTTTGAAATATTGTCTCCAGGCTGAAAAGATCGCTTCAGCTCCATATACTGTTTTTCGCCCTCGCTGCAGGTTTTCGCAAGCTCCAGCATGACTACCGCATCAGCGCCTTCAGGTATTTGTGCTCCTGTCATGATCCTGACCGCTTGAAAGGGCCCGAGTGTTTTTTCGGAAACAGCACCCGCACCGATGTGATCAATGACTTCGAATCGCACCGGTTGTTCCCGGGAGGCGCCGGCCGTATCGGACGCCCTGACTGCGAAGCCGTCATATGGTGAACGGTCAAATGCCGGTACATCGTGATCAGCCGTTACATCCTCCGCCAAATATCTGTTCAGACTTTCTTCAAGATGAACCCATTCTATTTCTCCGTGTTTATGGTGCTGCGACACGAGCGCTGTGGCTTCATAAACTGGAATGGGCGTTCTTTTTTCGATCATTCAAAAAACCTCCTGTTGTTACATTCCGATCAGTCTGGCTAATACTGAATTGGCTTCCTTGATATCGTTCGTTCCGTGAACAAGCGCCCTCCCGTCATTAAAAATGACGATTCTGAACGCTTCATATGCGACATGAAGCAGATACTCATTTATGTCAACTTTCCCGATTGCGGCGAGCTTTTCGGCGAGCTCCTCTTTCGGGAGGCGTTTTAGCGCTTCGCTGCGGATCTGGACCGTTTCCCTTCCGCACAGCACGTCCGCTTTCTTTAGGCTTCTATCCGAAAGGTGGGGATAAACCGGCGCATGACCGCATGACGGGCATTCGCCATTCCTGCTGATCCGCATCTCAAAATGGGTGTTCATCCATAAATCAAAGGTCACAAAAGCGGTTTGAAGCGCTTCTTCCCTACCGGTCAAGACCTTTAATATTTCAGCCTGCTGATAAGCCGAGACCATTTGTACGGCAGGCGAAATGATTCCCGATGTATCGCATGTAGCCCCGCCGACCGGAATTTCTTCAAACAGACAGGCGAGACAGGGCGTACGCCCGGGAACGATTGTCATGTACATCCCCTGGCTGCTGACGCAAGCGCCGTATACCCAGGGAGTGCCCGTCTGTTGTGCGAGGTCATTGATGATCATGCGCGTCTCAAAATTGTCCGTCGCATCAATGACGGCATCTGCCTCTTCAATGAGAGGCTTCAGCGTTTCGGCGTTGCCTTCTGCAACATATGTATGCAAGTTGACATCTCGATTTATTTGCGCCAGGCGGTTTTTGGCAGCGATCGCCTTCGGCAAGCGGTTTTCCGCGTCTTTTTCCGTATAGAGCTGCTGCCTTTGCAGATTGCTCCATTCCACGTAATCGCGGTCAATGATGGACAAATCACCGACGCCTGCGCGCACCAGCCCTTCTGCGGCAGACGTGCCGAGCGCTCCGGCGCCGACTATCAAAACATGACTTTTATTGATTCTGTCCTGCCCTGCCTGTCCGATGTTTTGATATCTGATTTGTCTTGAATACCGTTCATCCATCAGGGGAATCTCCTTTGCTGTCTTTTTTAGTATCATATCACTTTTCCGCTGTAAAAATCTCTTTCTATTTTACCGTTTGACCGCCCGGTGGCTTCTTGAAAGCTTTGATAAAAGCGGTTCATTCAAAGCGAAACGCTTCTATTCTTTCTAAATCTGACTTTTTATTGACATTTGTAAATTCGTCTTCCTTTGCCCCGATTTCGCCTGCTTCAACGTACTCTACACAAATCTGCGAGAGGAAATCGCTGATTTTCAGCTGATCGCGACAAAGCTGTTCATAGATAGTTTGTTTGACTCTTTTATGATAGACTGCTGCAAGCGGCTGCGCTCTTCCTCCGGCGACAGGCACAACCGCATCTCTTCCTGTAGCGATCAGCTGCTTCAAAGCGGCTACAGTCTCTTTCCGGATAAGTGGCGTGTCACAGGCTAAAACGGTATAAATATCCCCTTCTTCATACGCCATGGCCGTATATATACCGGCCAAAGGCCCTTTCCCTTTGAACGGCTCGGCATCTTCAAGAACCGCCGTTTCTCCGCGGGCTTTAAAACGCTCGGTAAGCTCCGGACGGCTCAATATGAGCGCTTCCCCCCCGAGAGCTTGTTTGCACCACTGATAGAGGGGTTTGTTCTTCCATAAGGCAAATGCTTTCGGTTCCCCAAAACGGCTCGATAATCCTCCTGCCAATATGACATGAACGGGCTTCATCGCTTCCCTCCTTCGTTCAGATAGACGTTTCAGTGAAAATCATAGCAAAACATACGAAAAAGGAACAAGTCTGTAAAAGACATTTTCGAAAGCATGAGCCGTTCAAATTTTGCATATTGTAGTTGTAACTTCTTTAGGAGGCTGGGTCACCATGAAAAAACCATCAGGTTCGCTGCCTTTCTTCCATGATCTGTCACAGGAAAATCTTTTTTTAAAGGCGGAGGTCACCAGATGCCATCAGCTGATTCATGAGCTTGAAGCGAGCTATTTTCATCAAAAGAACCGAAAGCTTAATAAAGAAAACAACGCGATGAAACAGGAGATTGAGCAGCTGACACTGGAATTACAGCGGGTTTTGGCAAACAAGCAGGACGGAGCGGATGAAGAGCTGAACAGCATCAAAAGCGGACTGCTCGAAAAAATCGTGACGCTGCAGGCGCTTCTTCAAAATGAAACATTGAAGAGAAAGCAGGAAATAGAAGAAAAGCACCGCCTTCATTTAATAAATGTCAAAGCCGCGGAAGAAAACAAAAGTCTCTATCGGCAATTCAAAGCCGAAAAGCATCATGCAGAAACAGAAAAAAAGATGAGGCTTCAAAAGGAAGAAGAACTCGGAAAACTGGCGAAGGAAAATGCCCTCCTGAAAGACGATCTTCAAGCCAAAAGTTTTCAGCTCAAGCAAATCGAAGCTGACGTAAGTGTATTAAAAGAGCGGATGATCGATATGGAAAATCGGATTGCAGAAGCGGAAAAAACGAAGGAAACGCTGTTTTACGAAACGATCGTTTCTTACAAAAGGCAGCTTGATGAAAGCGACAAGTGGATTGCTTCTCATTTTGCCGATATTGACGCATATCATCGTCAGACGAAGAAGGAAGCACAGCAGGACAGCGCATTGTTTGAGCGTTCAGAACAGGTTGAAGCGGTTCTTCAATCCGTGACAGAACAAGTCGATGTTCTGCAAAAGCAGCTGAGCGCCATTCAGAAAAACGACGGCATCATGGAACATAAAATTGAAGAATGGAAAAAACAGTATAAAGAAGAGACCCCTTCTCAAAAGTGGGTCTATAAAATAAAACGTAAGGATAAAGAAACAAAACCTTTAAACTGAACAAAACTTTAAGGGGATAAATGGATAAAACTGCTTGAGAATAGACTCAAGCAGTTTTAAGAACACGGCGGCCTGTTAAGCCGCTCTCCTTATCCTTATCAATGCAAGCGCTATCTGAAAAATTAAGGATAAAACTATTGTTTTTCTGTTTCGGTAGATATGTCTCCCTCTAATATATATTGACCGCGGTATGGTTTTTTGACTTCCGGATACATTTTAATGAGACTTTGCATGAAGGTTGTCATATTCGGAATTTCAAGCCCGCTTTCTTTTTCAATTTCTTTTTGAAGTTCGGAGCTTTTGATTGCCGCATTGTGACGCTTCAACGTTTTAATCGCCGCTTCACGCAGTTTTGCAGCTTTTGAACCCGGACGTGCCGTCCCCCTTCTGCGCCGCGTTGTACCGTCTGGAATTCCGGCAGGCAGTGCGGAGGCTTGCGGAGAAGTCTGCTGCTGAGTTTTTTGAGATGTCTGCATCTGTTGCTGCTGTTGATAGCTTTTCATCTCCTGTGCAGCCAATTCAGCTAAAACAGGGAGCGATTCGGTTTTTCGCTCTGTGCGAAAATCTTTTTTTGTATCGTTATTAAAGCTGGATGGGCGATCCAATTCACGCAGCTTTGCATATATATTGTCACGCTCAATTTGATACTCCCTAATGACCTTAACCTCAGCTTCATTTAGCTGCTCCAATCGTAAACGCAATGCTTCCCTCTCGTTAAACATACCGTTTTTACCCTCCTATCAGAATAAATAACCCTCTAATAAAAATATTAGATTACCAAACTAATTTTATCAATTATTTTTTTGTTTTTCTACTGTTGCTTCCCGTTAAGAAAATAGAACTAAATTTCTGTGAAGGCTGAATCCATGGGGTTTTTTGCAGTACATCGGCCTATCTCATCCCTCTTGTCGAAATATGGTAAATAATGAAGAAACCTAGAAAATTACTTTTGAGATGAACATAATTAAGCAACTGAATATACCGATCCGCACGGACTGGAAAGTGTGAGAAAACAGTGATCTATAGGGCTTATAAATCTAGAATATTCTAAATTGGTTGACACTTCGTGTCGAAATGGCATACATGAATGAACAGGGGACGGGCAATATAACACTTCATTAAAAACAGGTAATTAGACTCATCAAAATGAACCGAAAGAGTCTAATGATTCATTTGATAAGAGAGGCTGAGTGCGGAATTTTTTAAAAAAATTTTTTCGGAAGGACCCGGATAAATAAAAAACCCCCAAAAAACGGGGCTTTTTATTTTTATTCAGCAGCCTGCTCTGATTCGGCAAGAACGCGGTTCACGCGTTTTTCGAGCATTTTCATTCCGCTGCCTCCTGCCTGGAAATGGCGAAGCTGTCCTGTTTTGTCAAACACATAATAGGCCGGCACATATTCATTCTCAAACGCATCCGTTAATTTGTGTTCGCTGTCGACAAATATCGGCTGTGTAATATCGTGTTCAGCGGCCACTTCTTTAATTTTATTGACATCAAGGTCATCTTCGGAACGGGGCATATGCACGGCTACTACGTTTAATTTATCGCTGTAGCGGTCGCGGAATTCGTTGACCTGCGGCATGGCTTCTTTGCATAAATGGCAGCTGATTGACCAGAAATGAATCAGCGTCGGCTTTTCGCCGATCAGCTCCTCTTTTGACACTTCTCCGTTTAACCATTCTGTTGCGCCAGTAAGCTCCGGCATAGGCTGACGTAATTTCATGTTTTTTCCTCCATTTTCATTTGTTCGATGAAAAAGGCCTAACAAATGTTAGACCTTTCCAATCCGATTCCATTCCGGGAGACGGCATTAAAGTGTTTTTTGGCCAGGCTTCCAGTTTGCCGGGCAAAGTCCGCCCGTCTGCAGCGCTTGAAGAACGCGCAATGTTTCGTCGACATCGCGGCCGATGTTGTTATGGAAAACAGTTTGATACTGCATTTCACCTTCAGGGTTGATGATGAACAATCCGCGAAGAGCGACGCCTTCTTCTTCGATAAGCACGCCGTACTCGCGGGACACTTCGTGATTTGTATCAGCTGCAAGCGGGTATTTCAGCTGTCCAAGTCCGTTGTCTTTGCGGTCTGTGTTGATCCAGGCAAGGTGAGTGTGGATCGTGTCAGTTGATACACCGATCACTTCTGCATCTAGATCTTCGAACTCGTCATAGCGGTCGGACATTGCCGTAATTTCCGTCGGACATACGAAAGTAAAGTCCATTGGATAGAAGAAAAGGACAGTCCATTTGTCGTTTTTCATGTTTTCCTCAAGGCTTACCTTTCCGAATTCCTTGTTAGGAAGCACTGCTTCCATTTCAAAGCGGGGCGCCTGTTTACCTACCATGCGTTCTGCCATTTTATGTATCCCTCCAATGATATTTTTGGGTTCTGCTACCCATATCCAAAATGAGAATGCACATGATACATTCTCATTTAGTTAATAACATCACATAATCAATTATAGCGTCAAGCGTTTTTTTAGTCAATTTTAATTGATAATGAATTTAAATTAGCACCACACGCTTCCCCATCTGAAAAAACAAGCTAAAACCGAAGCATGACACTTCGGTTTTAACGTCTATTAATGAAACTTCCGGTCAACCTGCTCACAGATCTCATCTGCGGTTAAACCTGATGCCTGAATGACAGAAGCTCCGGTCATCGTGTCAGAAATTCCGAGCATATCGGAATCCAGGCCAGTTACTACACAGCAGTCACAGCCCCTTGCATCATCCTCCGTTTTCATTAATACAACCTCATATCCTTTTTCCTTTAGTGCGGCCTCGACATCTGATAAAGATTGTTCAATTCCGATTTTTTTCGACATGAAGAAACACCTCCACCATCTAAGATGCCACCTTTGCCGCGATTTTATACCGGTCTTTAAAGGATTTAATCGGCCTGCTCGGATAAATATGCCGTCATAACGCGGACCGCCGTTTCGAGCGCTTCTTCTTTCGGCGTAAGCTTCGCATGATGAAGTCCGAACGGGGAATCGACGCCGAGCCAGAACATGAATCCCGGATATTTTTTCAGCATGTAGCCAAAGTCTTCTCCCGTCATCGCTTCTTTTGCACGGACGACTTTGGCAAGCCCTTTTTCGGCTACAAAACGCATAAAGTCTTCGACTAAGTCGCCGGAATTGTAAACCTGATGATACGCCGCAGGGTAGCTGACCTTTCCTCTGCAATGATAGGATGTCTCCAAGCCTTTGACCATCGCTTCGATTCTTGTCTTCACCCGCTCCATCGATGAAGGCGACAGCGTTCTGATGGTGCCTTCAAGCTTCGCTTCCTGGGCGATGATGTTTTGGGCAGATCCTCCCTTGATTGTGCCGATCGTAATGACCGCGCTGTCAAGGGGATCGACGTTTCTAGCCACGATCGACTGCATCTGGGTGACCAGCGAGCTTGCCGCCACTACCATGTCTTCGGCAAGGTGCGGATATGCCGCATGTCCGCCTTTTCCTTCAAGCTCAATGACAAGCTCCGACGTATTGGCAAAAAGGAGTCCGCTTTTTGTCGAAATCGTGCCGACCGGAAGTTCTGGTGCGATGTGCAGCGCGGTGATCATGCTCGGCTCCCACTTTTTGAAAACGCTGCTCTCAAGCATCGGTTCGGCTCCCCCAGGTCCCTCTTCCGCCGGCTGAAACAAAAACAGAAGATCCTGCTTGACGGGATGATGCACAAAATGATCGATTAGCCCCAGCGCGATCGTCATATGAAAATCGTGGCCGCATGCGTGCATCCTGTCCTGATGGACGGAAGAAAAGGAATAGCCTGTTTCTTCGCGGATCGAAAGCCCGTCCATATCGGCTCTGTAAGCCAAAATCTTCTCGGGTGCCGTACCCTTCACTTTAACAAACACCCCCGTCCTCCACTTTTCGATCTCAAGCCTGTTCTCGGGATGCTTTTGCAAATGGTCGAGGATATAGCTCTGAGTTTTATATTCCTGGAATCCGAGCTCGGGAATTTTGTGCAGATCCCTTCGAATGGCTGTCAAATGCTCCAAGTTCATCTTTTTTAACCTCCCAGATATGCGAAAAGGCGTGGATTGTTACATCCACGCACGCTTCGATGCCGCTTCTTACAGCTGACGCAATTCCTGTTTAATTTCCGTTTTGCCTTTCGTTTTTTCGTCGATGTCTTTGATTTTTTTCGCAGGCGTTCCCGCGACTACCGTGTAAGGCGCGACATCTTCGATTACGATGGCTCCTGCGGCCACGACCGCTCCTTTTCCGACTGTTACGCCTTCTAAAACGACGGCGTTAGCGCCGATGACAACATCGTCTTCAATCACGACAGGTTTTGCTGAAGGCGGCTCGATAACACCGGCAAGCACGGCTCCCGCTCCGATGTGGCAGTTTTTTCCGACCGTTGCGCGTCCGCCGAGCACGGCGTTCATGTCGATCATCGTTCCCTCTCCGATGACAGAACCGATGTTGATAGAAGCTCCCATCATAATTACGGCATTATCGCCGATTTCCACTTGATCGCGGATAATGGCACCCGGTTCGATGCGCGCTTTGATGTTTTTCAAATCAAGTGTCGGAATCGCGGAATTGCGACGGTCGTTCTCGACGACATAGTCCGCGATTTTGCTTTTGTTCGCTTCAAGGGCCGCTTTGATTTCATCCCATTCTCCAAATACAACCCCGGTGTTTCCTGTAATAAAAGGCTGTGCCGAAGCGCCGAAGTCGATTCCTTCAAGATCGCCTTTTACATACACTTTGACAGGCGTTGATTTCTTACTATTTTGAATAAATGAAATAATTTCATTTGCATCCATCATTTTCATTATGTACGTCCTCCTTCTCTTGTCTACCCCATTACTGTATCAAAGGTAAGATTTAAAGACAAGAAAAAAAGGAGCCTGTCGAAAAATCGGCTGTAACGGCGGCAGGCGCTATTGTTTCGCCCCAGCCTGCCCTGCAAAAGCCCTGCCGAATTCGAGCAGCATCGATTCCTCCTCGCCTTCCGGATTCATCTCGATTTTGACGGACGGGAGTGCGATCTCTCCCCCGAGCTCTGCGATTTTTTTTTCAAGAATGTCGACGGCGCCGCAAAAATGTTCATAGGATGTGTCACCTGAACCGAAAACGGCAAATGTCCGTCCGCTGAAATCAAGATCTTCCATTTCCTCATAAAGGTCCAAAAATTCGTCGGGAAGGTCTCCGTCTCCCCATGTGTATGCGCCTAATATAATATGGCGGTAATCGTTGAACAGCGATGCATCAATATCCATCGCTTCGTGACGGTCGACTTCGGCTCCGCCCTCCAAAAGGCCTTTTTCAATCAAGTCCGCCATCGCTTCGGTGTTTCCCGACATGCTGGCATAAACAAGCAAAACGTTTCCCATTCTGATTCCTCCAGATATATTAGTGTGCGATTACAGGCTGTTCAAAAGGTTTGACACATTTACATTCGTAAAGGCCGGCGCAAAAGAAATGCTCCTTTTGATTGGCCACTCTGAAACCGTGACCTTTGATCGTGTCGAACCATTTTAGTTCCCGCTCGAAGAAATCGAGCTGATAAATTCTCGAAAATTTGTTATGATCCTGAGCGGATGTCACATAAATGACGCCGTTGTTCTCTGATACATCGAGAAAGGATTCTTCTTTTTCGACGATTTCGGCACAGATCCGCTGTTCCGCGTTTGTACGGGTGTTCAGAATTTCGACAGCCCCGCGTTTCCCTTTTTTTGACCCCATCGCGCAAACGAGCCATTCCCCGCCAAAAATAATCATGGAGGCCGTCATGCGGTCCGCTTCTTTTTTCACCATATAAACGGTCCCTTTTTCCAAATCGCAACACCATATTCCGCCGTTTTCATGATGAATCTGCGTCCCGATGTACAAGCGGTTCCCGTGAATGCACAGCGATCTGATGACGGGCGGATCGGACAAATCCGAAAACGGCTTGATGATATTCCAGGATGCGCCGAAATCATCTGATGTATAGATGCAATGCTTTCCGTGTGCACATACGAATCCGTCGTTCCTGCCTGTGATGGACCATATCGTTGCATTTGTCGGAAAGCTCGACATCGTCCACGTTTCTCCATCATCAGCCGACCTGATGATGACCCCTGATTCTCCCGCTCCGAAAACATAGCGGCCGACATATGCGATCGAACAAATTTTACTTTTTAGCTGAAATAGCTTTTTCCAGCCTTGTTCACACGAATAATGAAAGATACCTTCCCGCTTTACGGCTACAAAATAACCCGAGCGCCTTGAAGAGGCGACCGCTGTTGCTCCTTTATGAAACATGGGACTCTAACCCGCTCTCATGTTTCGCCCATCTGAGAAAGCTTAGCGCAAATTCTTTGCAGCATTCGATATCCTCGTCTGTTTCAGGCGCCAGCTCGATTTTGAGTGTTTCAGGAAAAAGGTCGGCCCCCGTCTTTTCCAGCATGCCGCAAAACGTGTTTACCGCCTCGCAGAACCGCGGATACGCATAATCCCCCGAACCGAAGCATGCCGCTTTTTTCCCTTTTAAAACGAGCGAGGAGACGTCTTCAAAAAACGGTTCCGCTTCATAAGGAAGATCCCCGTCGCCCCATGTATATGTGCCGATCAATATGTAGTCATATTCAGGCAGCAGATCGATGTCTGCGTCGTCTATCTCCAAATATGTGACATCAACGGAATGCTCGATCAATGTATCTCTTATGATCGATGCGATATCTTCGGTATTGCCAGACATGCTGGCAAACGCAATCAGCGCTTTCGCCAACTGAATCACCTCGCGTAATTGATAATGATTTTCATTATTATACAGATAACTTTAAATGATAATGATTATCAATGTCAACAAAACATATAAAAAAGACAGCTTCCTTTTGGAAAACTGCCTTTTTGACCAGATTACTCCTCCCTTGTGCATGCTTTTACGACCTCTAAAAAGGCCTGCACCTGTTTTAGCTGAAGCGCGGGTTCGTATCCCAGCAGCCATGTATCTCTGCCGATCGATTTTCCTTTCGCATCAAGCAGAGGAATCTTATGAACATGGCTGCCGCTCCCGTGAAGCGTCACAGACGGGAGAATCGCATAGCCGATTCCGTGAAACGCCATCTGTTTGCACGTTTCAATCTGATCGACGATGATCGTCTGTTTCGGAGACGTTTTGAATTTTTGATGCCACCAATGCTGGATTTCCTGATAGTAAGTGCTGTCGCTTTTAAATTGGATAAACGGACGTTCAGTCTTTGTAATATCCTCGATATTCCTGATTTCCGTATCGACGAGGTACAATTCATCTCTCATCAAATAATGTTTTGGCCCTTTCCATTCGGGGTTTCCCCTGATAATTCCGATATGTACGTGATCCTCATAAAGGCTTTTCAGCATCTCGCTGCTCCAGCCGGTGACAAGTGAAATTTTTACGTTCGGATATTGTTTCACGTACGTCTTCAGGACGCTCGGCAGCCAATGCTGCCCGATGATTGAGGCCGCCGCCAGCTTAAGCGTGCCGTGAATTTCACCTTCAAGTTCATCGATGTCTTCCTTGACCCTTTCCTGCTCGACCGTCACATCTCTCGCAAACTGAATGATTTTCTCACCTGCCGATGTGACGGTAAGCCCCTTTTGCGATCTTAAAAATATTTTGGTGCCCCACGATTTCTCAATGGTCTGCAGCCGCTGGGACAGCGCCGGCTGTGAAACAAACAAGCGCTCTGCCGCTTTCCGCATATTTAATTCCTCGGCTAAAACGACGAGCATGTGAAGCTCTTGAAGCTGCATAGGCATTCCTCATTCCAATAAGTTTTCCTTATCAACTATTTTAATCACTATGTCATTTGTTTATCAAGTTTTGACGGATGGCGTGACGGTGAGGGAAGGTTTTAGGGGACGTATGAAACCGCTGCAAATAAAAAATAGGCAGCTGCCGCGCCTATTTATTCAATGTCCTGAGGTGTTTGTTTAATTGTTTTAATACGACCCGGCGCGTAAAAATGCCTTCAAACACCTGATCTTCATTTTCCACGCAGACAAACGGATGGTTAATCACCATGCCGAAGCCTTTTAATATCGGGTCATTTATCTTTAACCGTGGAATATCCGCCAGCATCACATCTTCAACATGAAGCTGATCAAGCTTTTCAAATTCGATTCGTTCAAGTCCGAAAATCTTATCCATAATCATATTGGTACCGATCAATCCGTGCAGACGGAAGGAAGGGTCAAGTACAGGGATTGCTGTATAACCGGTTTTGGTCAGGACGAGAAGAGCATGTTCCAGATTGTTTCCGATTTGGACGTGAGCGACTTTATCAGCATCGATCATGTAATGTCCAACCGTCGTTTCAAGAAGTTCATCCGATTGCAAACTAATCATGATTATTCGACTCCTTTGTAAGCGTTTATCATCAACGCATATATTCCCTATACTACAATAATATAAACGTTATCAATATTTGTCGAAAAACTTTCCTGTTTTCAAAGGGCCGGCTTTGCCGTTTCTGCAGGTTTTGAAATAAAAAAGATACTCAGGATGAGTATCAATTGATATAATCTGACCTAATTTTCAGACCGGACACGGTCGTATAAGGTAACCAGCTTTTTATATGTCAGGCTATCCACGTTTTTTGTACCCGTTTCTATATCATTGATCTCACTGCTCAATAGTTCTACGGCATATTCATGGTTCAGCAGCACATTCAGCAACAGCTTTCTCTCTTCTTCTGAAAAGCGTTCCATTCTTAACCAGCCCCCTAAATGATTTTGCTAGAGTGAGAAACTATGACCTCTCACTAGTTTCTATAGGGCTAGAATAAGAAATTAAAAATCAAACGTCAACCGCACATTTCGACATCTGTTCGATATCCTTTCAAACATTTATTTTGTATACCGGTTAGCATAGCTTGAAGCTGTATAGGAGTCGGGCTTGATTTTAGCATTGATTCCCATCGAGGTGATCCGACCCGTCATTTCCTGAATCAAATCTTTCGTCATCCCTTTTTTTCCGATATCCAAATGAACTTCCATTGTTAAATCTGCTCCTTCGTCTGTAAACGGAAGAAGCAGATCTGTGATTTCAGTAAAATAATCATTCAGGAGATATGCGGCAACCTCTTGGCTGTAAGCAGTTTCCAGCGATATTTTTTCCCTGAGGCTATGTATCGGTCTTTTGATGATGGTGTTTTTCAAACAGCCCCAAGCACCTTTGCCTTTGCGATGCAAATGAATGGCAGTAATAAACTTCGTCCAGTTCTGATGAATCTGAGAGTCCGTTCCGACCGACAGCAAATAGCTTGAGCGCGGATCTTTGAGAATGAACGCCTTCAGCCTTTCGACCACGTCGGAAAATGTCATTTGATCTTCAGAAAGATTGTAAAAAAGAAAAGAATCAGCCATTGGAATGCCCCTTTTCATTTATGATCTGCACCGAAGATTAACGCCGTTACCTTTTTGCTACCCTTTTTTTGTCGGTATGTTTTTCAACATGTATCCGCAGCTGTCGCACGTAAAGATGACGTTTTGATTAGATTGGGCTGTCAGGACTTGATCCATTGGCTCCACATGGCCGCAATGCGGGCAAACAACGCGTGGAAATGCTTTCATTCCATATCCTCCTATTGCTGAAGCAGTTCAAAGATTTCGATCGAAATCATATCAATGTTGTCAAACGGAAATGTTGTCGGTTTATCTCCTTTTTGATATACCGTCAGCTCAAATGTTTCATTTTTCTCGAAATATTTCACACTGCATACTTTTTCCCCGTTTACTTCGAAATAACGCTGCGTCGGTTCTCCGGCTGCCTCAGCAGTTTCTTGCAGGCTCTGCAGTCTCGTGATGATACCCATTAATTGTGACATTCTAAAAAAGACTCCTTTCAAAAAACAACTTCAGGATCAACAAGTATTAATTATAATACAAGTTCTACACGCATCATACCACAAAGTATCAGCCGATGACATTTTTCCTTTTCTGATCGGGAAAAAGAAAAACTGCTTTTCCTAGTATGGTTTTTCTTAAAAATGTCATACATACAAAATATTTTTCACATGCATTATTCAGGGAACATATACGTTAGATGGTATGGATGATGCGGATTGTCTTATTCCTGCCGGCCACGCGGGTTCATCAAAACAAAAAACTTGGCGGGGGCAGCGCCAAGTTTTTCAAAAAAATCTTGATCTGATAGAGGGGTTGGGGTACAGAGAGGATCATCTCTCTATAATTAAATGATAATGATTATCACTATCATTGTCAACTATTTTCTCGGCAATTTCTTTTTTGATCGAAAAATCTAATGCAATGAAAAGAAAAAAAGCGGCGTGGCGCCGCTTTAAATCAAACCGTCCTGTTCGTATAAATAGGAATACGATAGGTCTATGAACAGATAGAGTTCTTCATCCATCGGATAGGAAAACGTTCTGATCATTTCCCCAGTTTCGATGTCGCTGTACAAATCGCTGAAAAATCCCTTTCTCATCGTTCTCATTCTCATAATGTTTTCTAAAAAATACGGGCGCCAGCTCCAGTTCTTGCCGATGTACTCAGGCTGAAACGTCCATCCTCCGTCATGCTTAAACACGTTCTTGGTCACCTGGAAGCCGTCTTCATTGCACATATAGATTCTGAAACTGCAGTCGGAGAGCTCTTTCCCCAGGTTCAAGAGAAAGGCGTCATCTGTTTGGCTTGCCTTTTTAAGCGATGCAACAAGCTGATGAACCCGTTTATAAAACTGTTCAGAATGATCATATAAGATTTCAAGCTTCTTTTTCTCATGCGTGATAAACTGGTGAAACTCCGCCTTTAACCGCTCCTTCAGCAAATCCCGTTCGACAAATTGTCCCCGGGGCTTTTGCAGATACCGCCCTTGAAAATATCTGCCGCCGTTTCTCCAGGCGTATTGAAGCTGAAATTTCGCTTCAATGTCTTCGTACAGCAGCGCTGCGCCGATTTTTCGGGCGAGCAGGGATATGCTGTAGAGCACGTACTCATAGGAAGGCGAAGGGGAGGACAGTTTGAGAGGCTGAAGGTCGATTTTCAGCAAATCAGGAGAAAGCAGCGCGATTCTGTCGAGATTGCTGCTGCCTTTGCCGATATTATCGACAGCCACTTTAATGCCGTATGTACGGTAATACGTCAGCAAATGGTGCAGCTGCTCGATATCCCCTTCAAAATGCTGTTCCGTGATTTCAATGACGAAACGGTTCAGTTCGATCCCCTTTTCGCTATATTCCATCAAGAGCTCCAGAAAGCCCTCTCCGTGATCCATCATCAGCACATTTGCATCCTGATTGATAAAAATCAGGAGATCCCGGTCGCTTTCTAAAAAATGGTCAAGCGCCTGGCGAATCACTTTAAGGTCGACCTCTGTCTTATATTCTTCGGGAATCGACGGATCTGAGAAAAACGGACCAAGGCTTTGAACTTCAGATTCGAGCTGAATGCGCCCCAGCACTTCATAGCCGATCACTTTCTGTTCTTCGGCGCTGAAAATAGGCTGATAGAATGGAATGACATCTTCAATGTTCGTTAATATATCGAGTGGATCCAACACGGCACATCACCTGCTTCTAAATCTTTGTCTGATTATACCATAACGGCCCGCACGTTTGAATTTACAATCTTAAAACGGACGGGGATTCAGCCACTGGCCCCCGTCCATCGTCACGCACTCCCCGTTTATATATTCCGCTTTTTCCGAAAGCAGAAACGAGGCAAGACCCGCGATTTCTTCAGGAGTTCCGAGCCTCCCTAAAGGTACGCTTTTAATCGTGGCAAGCGCAGCCTCCTCTGATTCAAAGAGCTTTTCCGCTCCGCCCGTCCTTTCGATCGGTCCGGGCGCAATCGCATTGACCCTGATCCCGTACGTTCTCCCCCACTCGACGGCGAGCGTTCTCGTCAGCGATAGCACGCCGGCTTTTGCAGCCGCGGAATGGACGACTCCGGCTCCCGCGCCCCATGCATACGTCGCCGCCATATTTACAATCAGCCCTTCCCTCTTGTGTTTGATCCAATAGCGGCCTACCGCCTGGCTGCAGTAAAACGTCCCGTTCAAGACGATATCGATGACAGCTTTCCAGCCGTTGACAGACAGCTTTTCCGCCGGGCAGATAAAATTGCCTGCGGCATTGTTGACAAGGGCGTCTATCGTGCCAAAACGGGATGCCGTTTCTTTTATCATACGCTCCACATCTTCGATCGACCTGACATCCATCCGGCATATTTCAACCTGTCCCGGGAATGTTTCGATTTCATCTTTGGCGGCCTTCAGGTTGTCTTCCGTTCTTCCCGTAATCATTACATTCCAGCCTTCCTCTGCCTGCTTTTGGGCAATCGCTTTACCCATTCCGCTTGATCCCCCGGTCACGATCACAACTTTTTTATCCATGTTCATCCCCCTCATTATGAATGAATGGTCATTCATATCACAGTTTACCACATCCGTTAAAAAAAATTAACAAAATGAAAGGATTGTCCTGAATTCCTTTCTCTGATGATATAATGTATTGATTCTATTAAAGGTTGGTTTTAGTGATGAAGAATCCATCAAGGAGACGATTTTTAAAAGGGCTCTTTAGCCTTTCCGCAGCCGGTATATTCGCTTCTGCCGGCGGCTTTGGCTACGCGCGCTATCTTGAACCCCGCATGCTTGAAACGACGCTCATTCCCATTAAGCATCCGTTGATTCCGAAAGGGTTTGACCAGTTCCGGATCGTCCAATTCAGCGACACCCATTTAAGCGAGTACTTTACGGTTCGCGAGCTTTTGGATGTCATCCGCAAAGTAAACGAGCTTCAGCCGGACTTGATCGTCTTCAGCGGGGATTTAATCGATAAACCGCACCAATACCGTGATCATGAAGACGTTGTTCAAGCATTGGCGAAGCTCAGCGCCCCTTACGGGAAGTTTGCCGTTTACGGAAACCACGATCACGGGGGCTACGGGACAAAGGTCTACCAGTCTCTCATGGCATCCGCCGGCTTTCGCGTGCTGCGAAACGATCTCGTCAATCTGGAGTTAATCGACGGCAGCGTGATCGAGCTGGCTTCACTCGACGATTTAATGCTCGGCAGGCCGAACTATGAAGGCGTCCTTTCCAGGCTGAGCAAAGACGCCTTTTCGATTTTGCTCGTTCACGAACCTGATGCGGCCTTGGCGGCAAAGGATTATCCCGTCAATCTGCAAATATCGGGACACACCCATGGCGGGCAGGTGCAGCTTCCTTTGTTCGGCCCTCTCATCACGCCTCCTTACGGGGAAATTTATACGGAAGGAATGTACGATGTAGGAGGGATGACGGTCTATGTCAACCGCGGAATCGGGACGACGAGGCTGCCTCTCCGATTTCTGTCAAAACCTGAGGTCACCGTTTTCAAATTGGAGGCGGAATAAATCGTTTTGGCTCAAAAACGGGTACATCTGCATACATTAAAACAAATAGAAAAAATTCCCGCTCCTTCAATCTTAGTAAAAAACGAAACTTCCCAAGCCTCTTTCCGTCTATAATAAGTATAAGGAAAAGGCTCCTTTTTTTCGTTTTGGAAAAGGAGATGTTCTAAAAAGTTGTTGATGTACCAAGTACCTCCGGGAGAAACGCTTCAAGTGGCCGGGGCTTTCATCATGCCGCCTGTTCCGCTTCAGGCCTTCATCAGGGACCCGGCCCCCATTCCTTACCGGATCACCGTATCTATCAGCGCCAGAACACTGAAATTGTATAACCGGGGCAGACTGATAAAAACATTTCCGATTGGCGTAGGGAAAATTTTGACGCAAACGCCGAAAGGCGAATACGTCATTGTGAACCGTCAAGCGAACCCAGGCGGGCCGTACGGCGCTTACTGGCTCGGCTTGTCGAAAAGGCACTACGGCATCCATGGCACGAATAACCCCGCTTCAATTGGAAAAGCTGTTTCAAAGGGATGCATCCGAATGCACAACCGGGACGTTCTGGAACTGGCTTCCATTGTGCCTAACGGTACCCGAGTTACGATCACGCCTTAAATTTGAACAATCATTCGTTCTATATTAAGATATAATGGGACCTTTAGGGTAAGGAGCGTATATATGGATATTTTTAAAAATCGTAATTTCGTCCGTCTTTTTTTCGCAGCTTTCTCTTCTCAAATGGGAACGACAGTTGGAAATATGGCTTTCGCTTTCTTCTTGCTCGACAGGTTCAGCAGCCAGCCGGCATACACGACGATCGCCGAGCTGATGTATTCTCTTCCGACAGTGTTCGTTTTCTTTATCGTCGGTGTGGTTGCTGACCGTTTTGACCGCAAGAAAGTAGCTGAAAACTGTGATTGGATCAGAGCGGGTTTGACTGTCGTTCTCTTTTTTGTATTGTATTTACAATCCATTCCGCTTGTATTTTGCGTTCTGTTTATCAGAAGCGCCGTGACAAAATTTTTCTATCCGGCAGAAGCGAGTCTGGTTCAGGCCATCCTGCGAAAGGACCAATATGCCCAGGCAGCAGGGCTTAACCAAATGCTTTTCAGTTTATTTATGCTGTTCGGCGTAGGCCTCGGAGCCTTTATGTATAAAACGATCGGCCTGCACGGAGCGATCGCCCTCGACTTTATAAGCTTTATTGTTTCGGGGTTTTTGATCCGTTCCTGCAACATTCCGCTTGAAGCGCGTCAGCCGAACGGACAAAAAGGCTGGAAACACATTACCATTAAAGATTCAATGCACGACTTTAAAGAAGGCTTCGTTTATATTTTAAAAAACAAACTGCTTGCCTCGCTTGTGTTCGGATATTTTATTTTCGGGCTTGTAAGCGGCAGTTTATCCGTTCTGCCGATGTTTAAAATGAAATACGAGCTGTCCCCTGACAGCTATGAGTGGCACACGTCCCTCTTTACGGTCGTTCTCGGTATCGGACTTTTGGCGGGGGCCGTCGGCGGCGCTCTGCTTTCAAAAAAAGTGAAGCCCGAATACTTGATGTCGATTCCGATCTTTATTGCGGGAGCGTTTGTCATCCTCCTCGGGTTTACCGATCAATTGCCGATTTACTATGCGGCCGCTTTTATCGCCGGGACATGCATCGGGCCCGTCAATACCGCACTTGGCGGATGGATACCGAAAATCGTTCATCCGCGGCTGATGGGAAGGGTCAGCGGTTGGACGGATCCGCTTATGATGATCGCCCAATCTTCGGCGCTCGGATTGATCGCCCTCTTATTCCCCGGCATTATCGGCAAGGTTGATTATATATATTACGGATTGGCGGGCGTTATTATAATAGCCGCATTGTACTATTTTATCGCGCTGCCCAGATTCAGCGCCCAGACGGCAGAGATCGATGTGCAAGCCGCATTGAAAAGACAAAAAAATGCAAAAGCGAAAATAAAATCAGTTTTATAAAGAGAAAACCGCGCGTTTCGTTAAAAAAACGCGCGTTTTTTAATGGAATATTTGCATTTTCTCTTGTATTTCGTATAATTTAGACATAAGCCTTACACCTTTAGGAGGTGATGAGGAAAGAATGGATAGGAGAGAAAAGATGGACGACCATAATCATACTAAAGTATTAAAACCAACAGTTGAAAACCTTTCAAAAGCGATTTACACGGTCAATCGCCACGCAAAAACCGCGACCGATCCAAAATACCTGTATCTCCTGAAAAAGAAAGCTCTGCAAAAGCTCATCAATGAAGGAAAAGGAAAAAAGGTAGGACTTCACTTTTCAAAAAACCCAAAGTTCAGCCAGCAGCAGTCAGATGTGCTTATTTCTCTCGGAGACTACTTTTTTCACATGCCTCCAACTAAAGAAGACTTCGATAACCTTCCGCACTTAGGTACACTAAATCATTCTTATCGGAACCCTAAAGCTCATATGTCATTGAACATCGCAAAGCAGCTTCTGCAGAAATACACGGGATTGAAGGAAAAGCCGCTTATCACGAACAGGAAGCGCCCTTCGGCAAAGCCTGTATTCAAGAAGCTTGGCGAAAGCTATTTTTGATCATAAAAAAAGCCTCCAAAGGAGGCTTTTTTCAATTATTGATTTTGAAAAATATATTTGTCGAGCTTTTCGATCAGTTCGTTCAGCTCCGGCTTGCTGATCTGCTCATCTGCACCGACCTGCTCACCTTTATGGCGCAGGTCATCTGTAATAAGCGAAGAGAAAATCAATATCGGCATTCCGGCGCTTAACGGGTTGTCTTTCAAAAGCTTTGTTAAACGGTGGCCGTCCATCTGCGGCATTTCGATATCGGTGATCATTAAATCGACTTTTTCCTGAAGCGGCGTGCCGTCCTCGATCAGCTCTAAGGCATGCTCATAGGCATCTTTGCCGTTTTCAAACGAAACGATGTTGTTGTAGCCCGCTTCGTTCAGCTTTTCAACTAAAAGGCGCAGCAGCAGCGGAGAATCCTCGACAATGATCAGCTTTTTGTCCGTTCTTCTTTGGTCAAATTTCTCATCCTTCACATGATAAGGATCAAGGCCGGATTCAGACTCAAGATCAAAAATGATTTTCTCATAATCAGGGAGGAAGATCATCGTTCCGTCAAGCTTGATAATCCCTGTCATATGCCTTTCCAACCCTTGATTCAAGGCTGTCGGCTTTTCGATCTCTTCCCATGACACACGGTGGATTTGCGAAACGGCGCCTGTGTGAAACACGATTTTCCGCTTGTTGAATTCGGTGACAATATACTTTTCCTGCTTTTCTTCTTCACCGTGCTCAACATTGAAAAATGAGAATAAATCAATGACAGGGAGGATTTCGCCGCGCAGGGTGATCATCCCCTCTACATGCCTGTGGGAATGCGGCACTTTCGTGATCTCGACAGGCTGGATGATTTCTCTGACTTTCATTACATTTATGCCGAAAATATTGTGACCCACTTCAAACTTCACAATTTCTAATTCATTCGTTCCGGAATTTAATAAAATTTCCTGTTTGTTTAAAGACACTGATATCCCTCTCTATCCTACTTGGTGTTGTACCTTTTATATCGGCGTCTTTTGTTAAAAGTTGATGCTCTGTGTCATGCTTTTGGTTTTACGGTTTGATGGATGACAAGACCGGTTAAAGCAAGCAAAATCAAGGAGCCGAAAGCCATTCTGCTCGCAATGTTTCCAAGGTCTTTAAACAGCAGGGTAATCGAACCGTACAGAAGCGGTCCAAAAATGGAGGAAATTTTCCCCGAGAAAGCAAACAGCCCGAAAAACTCGCCCCGTTTGTGCTCCGGCGTCAGTTCAATAATCAATGTTCTCGAAGCGACCCAAGTCCCTCCGAGCGCGATGCCAAACAGGCTGCCCGCGACCCAAAACAGTGCTTGAGATGCCGTAAACACACCGATGCTTAAAGAGATGATCAAAATGACGGTGATGAGGCTGACCGCTCTTTTCGCCCCCATCCACTTCGTCACATAGCCCCACAGGAATGAACCGACAATGCTTGCCACGGTTGATACGAGATAGAGCAGGATAAACTGCCCTGTCGAAAAACCGATGACCGACTTTGAGTATACCCCCATCATCGCGACCACCGTAGAAAGGGTGTCATTGAGAAAAAAGTAAGCGATCATAAACAGAAAAACCGGACGGTACAATCGAATGTCCTTAAACGTCTGCACGATTTCCCTGTAGCCGCTGAAAAACGGCTTTTTCTCCATCGGTTCCGGCCTTCTGCGCTCCTTTGTAAATAAAAGATACGGAAAAGAAAAGATCAAAAACAACAAAGCGGACGGAATAAACGCTCGATAAAAATCGTGGTTGCCGACCATGAGATAGACCGTTAAACCGGCCAATGTGCCAATATAGCCTACGGCGGTTCCAAACCCGGAGATAAGCGGGATTTCTTCCTTAGTTCCCAAATCAGCCAAAATCGTGTCATAGAACACCAGGCTGGAATGATAAAAGAACTTCGCCGTTACAAACATGACGACAACGAGCATCAAAGATAACGGCAAACCGTAAAACGATTGCCCGAAAGAACTGCCTGCAAACACCCCCATGAAGACGGTGCAGGCGACAGAAATCGCCGTGAACAGCGCAATATACCGCTTCTTCCTGCCCGTGCGGTCGATGAGCACCCCGAACAGCGGCGTAAAAATGACCAGCAAAAAGCTTGCGGCGGCGTTTGAGTATGAAATAAACGTGCTGGCGACCTGATTCATGCTCGCGTTTTCGCCGACCGCCTCCTGCAGCCAAAAAGGGAAAAAGATCGTGACGATATTTGATGAAAAAATCGTGTTCGCAAAGTCGTATAAAGCCCAGGAAATAATCGGAAGCGTAAAAAACAGCTTTAACCCTTTACCTGGCGTCCGTTTGACTGCTTGTTCTTGTTCCGGCTGAATCATAATATAGCTTCCCCCTATTTTTAATCTTTACGGCATAACAGCACGCATTCAGTCCGAAAGCGTGCTGTCTTTTATCCGTTATTTTTTTAAGACGATTGTTCCGGCCAGCAAATCGTGAAGCGCTTGTTTCCTCTCCGTGAAAAACGCTAAAATATAACCGACCATCAAAATCGGGGATAAAAAGCTTCTTGCCATAAAACGTCCGGCAGCTTGGCCAAACGAGATTCTCCCCCCTTCTGCGTCGGCTACGAGAATCCCCATAATTTTCTTGCCGAGCGTAGCCTGCCATTTCGAAGATTCCATCAGCGTGTAATAAAGAAAATAAACGAGCAACGCAAAAGCGCCGATGATCGCCGTTATTTTAAGAAGCGAGAAGAAAACGGCGAAAATTTCAGGTTCTGTTACATAATTATTATCTTTTTCCAACATGGTCATAAAATCGGCATCTCCCATCAGCATCAGCGATGCAAAAACAGTAGAAATCAGATACATTGGGACACCAAGAATGATTCCGTCAATGAGAGAAGCCAAAAAGCGAGAACCGATCCCGGCATATTCGCCCCCAGCAGAAGGAGCGGCTTCATGTTTACTTAATTCCAATACATTTCCTCCTAACATCTGACTTCTATATACTACTAACATTTGCCGATTTTGATCAATATATCGAGCGGTTTTTTAAGCTGAAATTAATGTATTTCATCATTGACTTTCAGGCGCAACGTGTTACAATGGTCAAGGATTTTTACAGGAAAGGTGTTAATGATGGGAACAATTGTGATAATCAAAGATCACGAACTAACCGTTTTAGAGGACGCAAGCAAAGCCATGTATTCGGAAATGAAAAAGGATGCTGCAGAACGCGAAGATGAAATCTATATTTCCTGGAAAGAAGATCTTGATCCAGACTATGGTTATTGATCTGTAAGACAATCTCCCTGATTGTCTTATTTTTCTTTAATGCGATGCCGGCCTGCATATATTCGCTTTCGTCTACATAAAATTGATTGATTAAAAGATGACAATTTAACTGATGATGGTAAAATAAGATCAACCACAACATTTTTTAAGGTGATGAAAAATGGAACATTTGCTTAATCCAAATGTAAAAGACATTGAAATTTCGGGAATCCGCAAATTCTCAAACCTTGTATCCCGGCATGAAAACGTCATTTCTTTAACAATCGGCCAGCCCGACTTTTTCACGCCCCACCATGTCAAACAGGCCGCAAAAAAAGCGATAGATGAAAACCATACATCTTACACGCACAATGCGGGCTATCCGGAGCTGAGACAAGCTGTCCAATTGTATATGAAAAAAAAGTCTGATGTTAACTATGAAGCCGAAACCGAAATCATCGTCACAACGGGGGCCAGCCAGGCCATTGACGCTGCGTTTCGCACGATGCTGTCTCCGGGTGACGAAGTGATCTTGCCGGGACCGGTTTATCCCGGATATGAGCCGATTATCAGGCTGTGCGGCGCCGTCCCTGTGATCGTCGATACGACGTCTTACGGGTTTAAGCTGACAGCGAAGCTCATCGAGGAAGCGCTGACCCCGAAAACAAAATGCGTCGTTCTCCCTTATCCGTCAAACCCGACGGGAATGACGCTTTCCGAGGAGGAGCTGAAGGAAATCGCTTCACTCCTGAAAGGGCGGAATGTATTTGTCCTTTCAGACGAAATTTACAGCGAGCTTACATTTGACAGGCCGCACCATTCGATTGCATCCATGCTCCGGGATCAGACGATCGTCATCGGCGGACTTTCCAAATCCCACAGCATGACCGGCTGGAGAATCGGATTTCTGTTCGCGCCTAAAGAAATCGCCAAACATATTTTAAAAGTTCACCAGTACAACGTGTCATGCGCTTCTTCGATTTCGCAAAAAGCGGCTTTGGAAGCCGTCACAAACGGATTCGACGATTCGCTGATCATGAGGGAACAATATAAAAAACGGCTTGATTACGTGTACGACAGGCTGGTGACGATGGGGCTCGATGTCGTGAAGCCGTCTGGCGCATTTTACATTTTCCCGTCGATCAAATCGTTTGGAATGTCTTCCTTTGACTTCTGTACGTCGCTTCTTGAGGAAGAGGGGCTTGCGATTGTGCCGGGCAGCTCATTCTCGGAATATGGGGAAGGCTATGTGAGGATCTCTTACGCATATGCACCGGATACGCTGCGGGAGGGGTTGGACCGTCTGGAGACATTTATTTTCAAGAAGCGCCAATCGCTTCAGACTACATAAACAACGGCTTTTACGCCGTTGTTTTTTTATTTTGGAAAAGAAATGACGAAAGTCGTGCCTTTTTCAACCTTGCTTTTGACTTCGATCGTTCCGTTATGGTTTTCGATAATATTAAAGGTTACCATAAGTCCGAGGCCGGTTCCTTTTTCTTTTGTCGTCAGAAACGGCTCTCCGATTCGTTTGAGGACATGCTCTGGTATCCCTTCACCTTCATCTTGAACCGTTACGGTAACGGACTCATCGGTTTCGTTGACGCCCAAATGGACGGTTCCGCCGTCTGGCATCGATTCGACAGCGTTTTTAATCAAGTTGATAAAGACTTGCTTCAGCTGATTTTGATCGCCTTTTATAAACACTTTTTCAACCGAGAGATTCGTATTGATCAAAATGCCGTTTAAGTTTGCCTGCGTTTCCAGAAGAGCCGTCACTTCGCGGATCAGCCTGACGAGGTCAAGCTTTTCTTTCAGGGCGTTTTGCTGCGGCTTGGCCAGCATGAGAAGCTCGCTTAATATCAGTTCGATTCTGCTCAATTCGGAAAATATAATATCAAAATAGTGCTCGTTTTCTTCCATCGTCGGCTTCATCAGCTGTAAAAATCCTTTAATGGCGGTAAGCGGATTGCGGATCTCGTGGGCGATTCCGGCTGCAAGCTGACCGGCAATCGACAATTTTTCCGAGCGCAGCATCAGCTCTTCGGTCTGTTTTCGTTCAGAAATGTCCCTTAAAATGATCTGAACGGCCGTTTCGCCGAAAAACGTCGTCGGAATGCAGACCATTTCGGTGTAAATGAGCCGTTTTTCAAACGTATACCAGGTCTGTTTGATGATTTCCGATTCAGATTTGCGGTCCGTGATCCGATTGAGCCTCGTTTTCACGTTTTCATGATCACAAGGATGAAGCTGTTCATATATATCCCTGCCGATTAAATCTTCATACGTTTTCGCTTCAAACAGCCTGATCCCGGATTCGTTCATAAATACCCATTTTCCTTTGTGGATCACGGCAATCGTGTCAATCGAGTTTTGGATCAGGAGCTGGTAGCGTTCCCTGCTTTTTTGCAAAATCGTTTGAAATTTTTTTCTTGACGAAATATCAATGAGCAGAAGAAGCTCCGCTTTTTGATTTTGAAAAACGGTCGGAGCCGCTTTCACTTCAAGGTGAACTTGCGTGCCGTCGAGCCTTTTCCACGTTTGCTCGATCATGCCGACATCAAGCCCTTTTTGCATTCTTTTAATTCGGTTTTTGACGATTTCGTGGTACTCTTTTTCGATAAAATCGTAGGAATACTTTCCGATAATTTGCCGTTTGTGCTCTGCCCCGAGCAGGCTGACCATGGCGTCATTGACATAGACGATTTTTCCTTGAACGCTGATGCACAAAGGACTGGGCAAGCCTTCCACCATCGCTTCAAATTCCTCTTTCTCCGGAGCTCCGGCGGTTTCCCCAAGCTCGGCTTCCTCATGTAAAGAGCTGTTCTTCTTAGAGGGACGGTCTTCAAACACTTTCATTTTGAGAACAATTTCCCGTTCTTTTTCTCCGACATGGGTCGTCACAAAATCGATCGATGCTTCAATCCAGATCATCGTATAATCTTTTTTCACAAATCTGAAGGTGCACGGCAGCAAATGGTGTTCATTGTAAAAATAACTTTCTACCAGAAAAAGATCGTCTTCGTGTAAATAGTCCTTCAAATACGTACCGATCAATTCACTCTGCTTGTAGCTTAACAGCTCTTCGCAGTTTGCGGATATGTATATAAAACGGCCGTTTGCTGAAAGGACTGCCTGTAAATTCATATGAGGTTTATATTGTTCAAAACGTTTTGTTTTTTGTTCCATCATATCCCTCCTTTATACCCTATTCATGACCAGCATTCATTAAAACGATTTTGTTTAAAAGGATTCGCTAAAATGCGAGAAATCTCCTTCAAAACTTCTAGCATTCGTCAAATTTTGATAACAAAAAAAGAACACGGAATTGACCCGTGTTCTTTTTTGTCTAATCTTTGCTGTATTTTTTTTGCAGATCGACATAAGCTTTGACGATTTTGGCGGCGATGTTTTTGTTCATCTTCGTTTTGTCGTCAACAGACGGAACGACTACACTGAAGGCAACCTGCGGATTTTCCGATGGGTAATAGCCCGCAAAGGTGATATTGTAAGTTGGTGTACCCCACCAGTTTCGGTTTGTACCGTAGTAGTTCGTCTCTGCCGTTCCGGTTTTGCCTGATACGTCAAGCGAGCCGAATGCGCCGGCGGCAGTTCCCGTCTGGGTTACTCTTTTAAATCCCCGCTTGACGATGGCGATGTCGCTTGGGGAATTGTTGATGCGATTAAGAACATTGGGAGAACGCTCTTCAATGACAGGACCGAGTTTTTCGCTTTCAGGCTGGTGGATGCTTTTCACGACTCTCGGCTGCACTCTGTATCCGCCGTTGGCAATCGCTGAAACGTATTGGGCGAGCTGCAGAGGCGTGTATGTGTCAAACTGTCCGATCGCTTCATCAAGAAGGAGACCCCCGACTATTTTCGGGTTCGTCTGCATCCCGGCCGACTCCTGCGGCAAGTCAATGCCTGTTTTCACGCCGAGCCCAAATTGATTGTAGTAATACCTCATTTTCTTTAAGTCCTCCAGGTCTGCCGGAAGGGGGGCGCCCGGTGTGTACGTTATGCCAGCCATCCTCAATGCCACATAAAACATATAAACGTTCGAACTTTTTTCCAGCGCTCTGACTTCATCAGCCCAGCCGATGGTGTTTCCTCTGTAGGAGCCTTTTTTAACTTTCCCTGCGAAGGTCAGCTGATGATCTAAATATCTCTGCCCGTGCGGCATACCGTCTTGATAACCGGCAAGCACTGTCGCGCCTTTGACCGCCGACCCCATTTCATACTGTGTCGTAAAAGTGCCGATCGCATAATCGGTTATTTTGCCGTCGATGATCCGCTTTCCGGCCATTGACAGAATGTCTCCGTTGTTCGGATCCATCATGACGACGAACGCCCTGTCCAGCATGTAGTTTGAGCCGCGGAATTTATTAAGCTCCTCTTCGATAGCCTCTTCGACTTTCTTTTGGAGCTCTATATCGAACGTCAGCTGCAGATCGTAGCCGCGTCTTCCTTCATCGACCGTTTTCTGGCTGACGACCTCGCCTGAACGGTTTTCCGTATATTGCACCTTCGCTTTTTTCGGGTTTAAATATTCTTCATACTGATACTCGAGATAGCTTTTTCCGACCCTGTCATTCCGGGCGTAGCCTCTCGTCAGATAAAAGTCCTGCCTTTCCTTGAGCAGCCCCTGCTCAGGTGTCGTAACGCCTCCGAAAATCGAGTGCAGCGTCTTCTCGTAAGGATATTTCCGCGTCCAGTCCATAATGACGTCGACCCCGGGCAGCTCTTCAAGATGCTCGGAGACGCGCGATACCTCTTCATACGTTAAATCGCGGGCAGGCTGCTGTTTTGACGTTTTTTCGTCAAGCAGCTGGGCGTCCCCCTTTGCCGCGGTTTTCGGATTCATCGATTTTACGATTTGCGGTTCATAGGCGTAGCCGCCGGAAAACCTTCTGAAAAACGCCGCCGTTTCGAGCTCCTGTTTATCTTTCTTAAGGGCTGCGATTTCTTCGGCTGGAACCCGGTCAACCTGAAGGGCGTATGTTTTGCTGGACTCCAGTTTTTTCTCATCCTTGCTCAAAAGCGCCTCGGCTTTTTTCGGATGTGCGGCAAGCCAGTAGTCCTTCAAGTCTCTCTCTTTCAGAAATGACGTATCGATATCGATCAGCTTTGCAAGCTTTTTGGCCGTGCTGATTTTTTCTTTCGTTTTTGTATTCGATGTCACCGTGTACGTAATCGCCGGGACGCTTTGGTTGTCAACGACAACCCTGCCGTTTCTGTCGTACATTTTGCCCCGTGGAGCCGGATAAGACGCGATTTTGGCTTCGGTTTTTGAAGCCTGACGCTCATATTCCTCTCCGTTGACGATTTGTACGAGGCCGAGCTTCACGATCAGTGCGGCGAACAAAGTGAACACTGCAAAGAAATACAGATTAATCCGCCACATGCGTGAACGCCTGCTTTTTTTTATTTGAGCCGGATCATGTCCAGTTTCAGTCACCCACAACTCTCTCCTCTCACGATATTCCACTTTTGCATTAAATAACTGAGTCTTATTGTAACACTTTTGTAATGGTTGTTACAATCTGTAGTTTTGAAAAAGGCTGTCAATCACTTTTTCTATTAAAATTTATCTAACATATTTAAAATTTGGTACGTTTATGACAAGACGTGTAAAAATACAAATTGGTTGCACATTGTCAGAAAAGGATTTTCCCTTTTTTTATGACAAAGTTAACAACAAATGTACACCAAAGGAAATTAATGGATCAATTATTTCAAAAAACGCATGTTATGATGCTAGTGTACAAAACAAAACTACAACATTTAGGAGGATCATAGTTTATGAAAAAAGCTTTTCTTCTATCAGCGGCTGCTGCTGCATCGATCTTCACGTTCAGCGGTCAGCATGCGGATGCTAAAGAGCAGCCTCAAGTTCAAGTGAAAACCATTCATTCTATAAATATTTCTGATTTGGCCGGCAAACTGAATATTCAAAATCCGAACCAGCTGTCTAAAGCTGACCAGGAAAAAATTCAGTCTCTGCTTCGTTCTTATATGAATCAAGGAAATCAGCCGAAAGCATCTGCTCCGGCTCCAAAAGCGTCCAAGCCTGCTCAGAAACAGGAAGCTTCAAAACCTGCGGCTTCTAAAGAGCAGTCTTCTGAAACAAAGCAAAACACGACAGCTTCTTCAGTAAGTGCATATGAAAAAGAAGTCGTTGACCTGACAAACGCCGAAAGAACTAAACGCGGCTTAAAACCTCTGAAACTGGATGAGAAACTAAGCAGCGTCGCCCGCAAAAAATCTGAAGATATGAGAGATAAAAACTACTTTGATCACAACAGCCCGACTTACGGATCTCCTTTTGACATGATGAAGAAATTCGGCATCACATACCGTACAGCCGGTGAAAACATCGCAAAAGGCCAAAGAACGCCAAAAGAAGTCGTACAAGCCTGGATGAACAGTGAGGGCCACAGAAAAAACATTCTGAACCCTGACTTTACAAATATCGGTGTCGGCTATGTGAAAGACGGAAACATCTGGACTCAGCAGTTTATCGGAAAATAAGCCTGACCAAAAAAACCACTTGCGATTTGCAAGTGGTTTTTCGTTTATTGATACTCTGTCCATAGCTTGTAGATGCTTTGTGTGCCGCTGTTTTCCTCGCCTTTTTCAGCGAGGCGGTCATAAAGGGATTTCGCGAGCTCAAGTCCCGGCATTTTTTCTCCCATCAGCTCGGCTTCTTCAAGCGCGATTCCCATATCTTTAATAAAATGCTTGACATAAAAACCCGGTTCAAAGTCGCCTTTCAGCATCCTTGGCGCGAGGTTGGAAAGAGACCAGCTTCCTGCGGCTCCGGTGGTGATGCTTTTTAGTACATTTTCCGGGTCAAGACCCGATTTTTTGGCGTAGGCCATCGCTTCTGCGACGCCGATCATCCCTGCGGCAATCGCGATCTGATTGCACATTTTCGTATGCTGGCCGCTGCCTGCAGGTCCTTGATATTGAATGTTTTCGCCCATGATCGAAAAAATCGGCAAGCAATCTTCAAAAGCCTTCCGTTCTCCGCCGACCATAATGGCGAGCGTACCGTTCCGCGCGCCGATGTCTCCCCCTGATACCGGGGCGTCCAATGCGTAGAGTGACTTCTTCCTGGCAGCCGCTTCGATTTTTTTGGCGAGCGACGGCTTTGAGGTTGTCATGTCAATAAGATACGAACCCTTTTTGGCATTTTCAATAATACCCCCGCTTCCAAAGTACACTTCCTCGACATCCTGCGGATAACCGACCATTGTGATGATCACATCTGCCGCTTCCGCCAGTTCTTTAACGGAGGATTTCCACTCTGCTCCTTTTTCAAGAAGGTTATCGGCCTTCCGCTTTGTTCTCGTATAGACGACTACCGGATACCCTTCTGTTAAAATATGAGACGCCATGCTGTTTCCCATGACCCCCAGACCGACGAATCCGATCGTTTGTTTCATGTTGTCTCCTCCTTAAATTGCTTTTACCATACCGCCGTCTACTAACAATGTTTGCCCAGTCATATATGTATTGCGTCCAGATAAAAGAAAGCTTGCATATTGGGCAAAATCTTCAGGCCGTCCATAGAAACCGAGCGGAATTTGCTTTTCATAGTCTTCTTTAACCTCATCTTGGGAAAGGCCCGTTTTTTCAGCTTTTTGCCGATCAAGCTCTGCAACGCGGTCTGTCGCAATTCTTCCCGGTGCCAGCGTGTTGATCAAAATCCGATCGTCCGCCAGCTCTTCCGCCAGTGTTTTCGTGAGGCCGACGATGCCCATCCGGAACGTATTTGACAATAAAAGCCCCGGAATCGGCTGTTTGACTGATGATGAAGCAATATTGATAATCCGTCCGCCGCCTTTTTTTAAATAAGGAAGAGACTCCCGGATTAAGCGGATATAGCTGAGCAAATGAAGCTCAAACGATGATGTCCAATCTTCGTCCGTCAGCTCCAGCAGACCCCCGCCTTTTGGACCCCCGACATTGTTGACAAGCATGTCGATCGCCCCGTAGGTTTCGGCCGTCTTTCGAACAAGCGCTTGAATGTCCTCTGCGTTTGCAAGGTCGCACACTTGGTAAGATACAGAGCCGCTGCCGAGCGCGTCGAGTTCTTGTGCGGCACCTTTTAAGGATGCTTCATGCCTTCCAGACAGCATGATATTGGCGCCTTCTTCAGCAAGCGCGGAGGCGATCGCTTTCCCCAGCCCTTTGCTGCTTGCGGCGACAAGCGCGGTTTTTCCTTTGATCTTTAAATCCACAGACATCAGCTCCCTTCTTTTTTATAGTGTACCATGCGTCGCCTGAAAATTGGAATAAAGGAGAACCCCCTCCTTAAAAGAGGGGGCGGCGTTTGTTCGTTATACGTTAAATTTGTTAATCGCGTCCAGCAGCTCTTTGTTTGCAGTGCTGAGCGTTTCGGTCGATGTCGCAATCGTTTCTAGCGCCGCAAGCTGTTCGTTGGTGGAAGCATTGACTTCCTCAGCGGCTGCTGCCGATTGCTGGGAAATGGCTGAAATGCTTTGGATCGAATCCGTCATCTGCTGCTGCTCGGCGCTCATCACCGAGATCTCTGAATAAATGTGATCAATCGATTTGACGAGTTCCTGCATTTCTGCGGTAATTTTGCTGAGCGCTTCTCCCGTCTCGTGAATCATGTCATTTTGCTGTTCATTCATCTTGCTCGCTTCCGTCATGGCTGAGACGGCTTCTTTTGTTTCAAGCTGAATCTGTTTGACGGTTTCGCTGATGTTCTGGGATGAGGCAGCCGATTGTTCGGCCAGCTTTCTGACTTCCTCCGCCACTACGGCGAAACCGCGCCCGCTTTCTCCGGCCCGGGCCGCTTCAATGCTCGCATTAAGGGCGAGCAGGTTGGTTTGGTCCGAGATGGCTGAAATCGCTGTGACGACTTCTTCGATGTTTTTCGTTTTTTCTTCGAGTTTTTGAAGCATTTGCTCCACTTTTTTCGTTTCGGCATTGGCTTCATTCGATTTTGCCAACAGCTGGCCGAGCGCATCGATTCCCTCGTAGCTTGCATCTTCCGACGTTCTCGAAAGCTTCTGGATGCTGTCGGCGTGGTTTTCGATTTCTTTAATTTTGACAGACAGCCGTTCGGATTTTTCATTTACGGTTTCGACCTCGGCAGCCTGTTCTGTCGCACCGGCTGCCACTTCTTCAATCGCCTTGGCGATTTCATCGCTCGTCGATACCGTTTCCTCTGATACCGCACTCAGCCGGTCGGTCGATTCAGATACTTTTCCGGAGGACGCCCTTACTTTAAGGATCATCTCTTTCATATGATCGACCATTTTGTTAAAGTCATTTGTCAGCGTGCCGATTTCGTCTTTTGATTTAACAACAGACTGAACGGTTAAATCACCTTCAGCGACAGCTTTTGTCTTGGTAATGAGCTGCTTAATCGGCCCTGTAATCGATTTCGCCAGGAAATAGCTCAAAATAATGGCGGCCGCTAAAGCGATTGCAGAAATGATGATGACCATTTTGTTCATTTCACCCGCGACCCATAGCAGCTTTCCGCTTTCAAATTGCGTGCCGATTTTCCAACCGGTGCTGCCGACGGTCTGATATGCGATGACGCTGTCTTTGCCTATCTTGATGCCGTCCTGTCCGGAAAGGACGTTTTTATATGTCTGATCCTGCGACATATCTTCGCCTTGTTTTGACGGATGCGCCAGCATCATCCCCTGTTTGTCGATTAAAAACGCATATCCATCATAAGGCATTTTTTGGTTTTCAATAATTTTGTTGATTGAATCTAAGGACAGGTCAAAGCTGACGACTCCTTTTACTTTTTGATCGATTACGATCGCTTTTGCAGCCGTGATGGTCAGCTCTCCGGAAACGGCGTCTTTGTATGGCTCCGTCCAGACGACTTTGTCAGGCGTTTGTTCAGCTCCTTTATACCAAGGTCTTTCAGCCGGATTATAGTTTTTTTCAAACGTTTTCTTAGGGAATGTGAACATTTCCTTTTGATCTGTACCGATATAAACTAAATTGACAAACTCATTTTTCTCTTTTATCTGTTTTAAATCATCGTTGAGTAGCTTCGTGATGTCGCCGTTCCTGTCTTTGAGGAACGTTTGGGCCAATTGCCCGTCGCTTATTTGCTCAAGCGCCGTTTCATAGTTTTTCAGCTGGAGCTCGATATTTCCTTTAAGCGAACTGAGCAGGCTTGAAGTAGAATCTTTTGCTTCTTCCTCAAGCATCGATTTTAGGATGAACGTTGTTGAAAATTGGAGAACGATCACTGTCAAGATCAGGACGACAGCTACGAAACCCGCAATTTTAATGTGCAGTTTTTTAAACACGCGACCCCTCCTTTTTACATACACTTTCATATTTTTTATCGGCTTTTATTCCTATTGTTTAAGACAAAAATCAATTTATAATGAAGGGAAATGAAAAAGGGGTGATGGGTGATCCTCAAACAGTTTTTTGTCGATGACGGTGCAATGTACCAGCAGGTGGAGATCCGCAATTATTCGTATGAAGATATTCCGGCTTTGGTTTCTCTGCAAAAAGAATGCTTTCCTCCGCCTTTTCCGGAAGAGCTTTTATGGAATGAAAAACAGCTACGTTCACATATTGACGTTTTTCGGGACGGTGCGCTTTGCGCAGCGTTAGGAGGGCGCATCATCGGCTCAATGACAGGTTTGATCATCAATTTTGATCCGGATCGCCCCCGCCACAAATGGGAAGACGCGACAGATCGTGGGTACATCCGGAATCATCAGGAAGACGGCAATGCTCTTTATGTCGTTGATATTTCCGTTTCCCCTCTGTACCGGAAACTCGGAATCGGGAAGCGGCTGATGCAGACGATGTATGAATTGACGGTGTTTAAAGGTCTCGAACGGCTTTTGGGAGGCGGGCGCATCCCCTGCTACCACAAGTCGGCTCATAGCATGTCCCCTGAACAATATGTGCAGGCCGTTTTAGACGGCAAAAAGCGGGATCCTGTTCTGTCGTTCCTTCTGCACTGCGGACGGTCGCCTCTTTGCGTCATTCCGGAGTATCTTGAAGATGAGGAATCGCTGAATAATGCTGTATTGATGGAATGGAAAAATCCTTTTTTGACATGATGATAAAAGGAACCCCCTGATTGCAAAGAAGGTTCCGGACCAGCACAATCAAGGGGAAAAAGGGCTCTCCTATGTAAAATACTCGATCTTGGATTCGGGAAAATACTTGTCGACATACGATTCCAATGCGCTTCGCAGCTCCGCTTCTTCGTCTTTTTGATAAATGTATTTTCCGATCCCGTATCTGCCCCATTTGTAGCGGCGCTTTTCTTCATCAAGTTCGAGCTTTGATTTCGGATAGTTTTTTTCGATAACCCGTTTGGCCGGTTTTGTAAATCGATGCTGGATCATTTCAAATGTAATGTCATTTCTGACATGGCGCGGCAGCGCCTGATCCAGCTTTTCGAGAAGGATTCTGTAGCCATCCTGCCAGCCGTCGTGAATGTAAATAGGCGCGATGATGAAGCCGAGCGGATAGCCGGCTTCCGCGACTTTAACGGCCGCTTCAATCCGCTTGTCCAGCGGGGATGTGCCCGGCTCAAAGTTTTTAATCACGAAGTCTGCGTTTACGCTGAATCTGAATCTTGTTTTGCCGTTGTGCTTTGCGTCGAGCAGATGGTCGACATGGTGGAATTTCGTGACGAAGCGCAGCCTGCCGAGATCGGTTTGTCCAAAATGCTCGATCGCCCGCTTTAACGTGTGGGTTAAATGGTCGATTCCGACGATATCAGACGTGCAGGATGCTTCAAACCTCGTCTGCTCCGGAGCCCTCTCTTTCATATATTGATCCGCCTGATCAAGAATTTCCTCAACATTGACATATGTTCTGATATACGGCTTGCTTCCCATGGTCGTCTGCAGATAGCAGTAGTGGCAATGGCCCATGCAGCCGGTCGCAAACGGTATCGCATATTCAGCGGAAGGCTTTGACGAATCAAAAGTTAACGTTTTTCTGACGCCGATCACTAAAGTCGATTTTGCGTTTCGGTATTTTTGCAAATGGCCTTCTCCCGGTATATTCCGTACCTGGTTGTGGGAAGTCGTCTCTCTGATCTCTAGTCCCATTCGGGAAAATTTATCTTTCAGCTCCCTTCCGAGCGGATATTCCAAAGCGCGCGGCTCAATATAGACAAGCTGGGGAACAAACGGTTTTATCATTGGAAAAAAGCACACATCCTTTACTTATTTCCAATACTTTTTGCCATATTCCCCGTTTATATGCGGACTTTACTCAAACAAATCCCGGTAAAGCCGCTCTGCCTCCTCGTATGAAGAAAAAACGGCATCATCCTCGGCGAACGCATGATACGTATCATAAATAAACAGTGCCAGTTCGCCTTCGTGAAGGGGATGCTCGACAACCTCGGCTTCTTTGATATGCGCTACGTTTGCAGCATGCGGGTTCCGATATATGACATACACATGATCCCCGGCTTTGACATGTTGTTTTGACATGAGAAAAACTCCCTTCTCTTTTCGGGTCAACTCGTATTATCCCCGTCCGCCGCAGGCTGCATTCAGAACAAACAACAAAAAACCCAGACATAAATGATCTGCACCCTGTC
>NZ_JBALMR010000047.1:0-44341 GCF_036963165.1 Bacillus sp. JJ675
CTTCTGCATCGGAGCAGAAAACCGTGAAGAGATCATGCAGGCGCTTGAAAACCGGCAAATCCACTCAGGCATATACTATCCGTGCTGTCTTCATCTTCAGGACGTCTACTCTTCATTGCAATACAAAAAAGGAGATTTCCCGGTGGCCGAATCATTGTCTGACACGCTTTTTGCGATTCCGATGGACCCTTTCCTTACAAGCGATGAACAGGATCAGGTCATCTCCGTGCTGCTTGCAAAAGGAGGAGGGAAGACGTGACGGTTCGATTTGGACTGATCGGCTGCGGCTATATATCAAAAAAACACCTGTTCACCTTAAGCAGGCGCCCTGAAGCAGAGCTTGCAGCGGTCAGCGATGTAACCGAAGAGCGTATGGACGAAGCAGCTGACTACTACCAGTCATTGAGAAGCTTAAAGCCTGAGGTCGCCCGCTATCGGGAATATCCCGACATGCTGGCAGATCCGTCGATCGATGCGGTAATCGTTGCGGCTGTGTCGGGTCTTCATGCAGAAATGGCGAAACGGTCCCTGCTAGCCGAAAAACATGTCATTCTCGAAAAACCGATGACACTGTCGCTCGAGAAGGCCGATGAGCTCATCCGGCTGGCGAAAGAGAAAAAACGTAAGCTCATGGTCTGCCATCAAATGCGTCATCGGCCGATCATGAAAAAAATTAAAGAAACGATCGAAGAGGGAAAATTAGGGGAGCTGTACTTAGGTACTGCGGCGCTTCGGCTCAACCGGTCTCCGGCCTACTACGCAGCGGCTTCATGGCGCGGGAATTGGGAAAAAGACGGGGGGATGCTCATCAATCAGGGGATCCATCTGGTCGACCTTCTGCAATGGTTTTTAGGAGACGTGACAAGCGCATACGGCGATATCCTGACTGCTTCGCCAGGGAAAGAAACGGAAGACGTAGCACTCGGCATCCTGACGTTTGCCAATCAGGCAAAAGGCGTCATAGAAGCCAACATCATCACACAGCCGAACAATCTGGGAAGCTCGCTGTCCATTTTCGGGGAAAAGGGTTCGATTTCGTTGGAAGGCCCGTCATTAAACCGGATCAGCCGCTGGTATATTGCAGGGAAAGAGACGGACAGGGAAGAAGCGGAAAAGCTGATTGATCTCCGGGGTGAACAGGAGGCGATGTACGACAACTTCATCCGTTCCATCCGAGCGGACGAACCGCTCTTGATTGACGGCAGCGAAGGAAAAAAAGCGCTGGACACGATATTCGGAATCTATCAATCCGCACTGACAAAGGAAGTGGTGCATCTCCCCCTTCCATCATTTCAAACGGCTGACATGAGAAAGAAATAGGTGTCGCAAATCGGTAAACCGTCCCTTTCAAAAAAAGAGATAAAACATATTTTATTAAAGGAATGTATGAAGGGGCGATTAAATACATGAATAATCAAGAACAGCAACACCGGACGATAGCTGTCATAGGCCTGGGGTTTGTCGGTCTGCCCTTGTCTATGCTGCTGATATCAAAAGGGTTTTCTGTCATTGGCATCGATTTGGACGAAACGAAAATCAAATCTTTGAAAGCCGGGAACAGCTATATTTCTGATATAAAAGGAGAAACGATCAAGAGCGCCATTACGAGCGGCTTTTTTCGGCCTGCCGCTGACTACGGGCTGATCAAAAAAGCCGAGGCGGTGATTATATGCGTGCCGACGCCTTTGGACGATGAATCGGCTCCGAACCTGGACTACGTGACAAAAGCGGCGGAATCGATCAGGGAGCACCTGCAAAAAGGCCAGCTTGTTGTCTTGGAAAGCTCGACATACCCGGGCACGACGAAAGATCTCGTCAAACCGATTTTGGAAAAAAGCGGCCTGGCGTGCGGGAAAGATTTTTATCTTGCCTATTCCCCGGAACGCGTCGATCCCGGCAACAAGTTTCCGATCGAAGTCGTTCCGAAAGTTGTCGGGGGAGCGTCGGACGCCTGCCGGGATCAAGTCTATCAGTTATACAGCAGCATCTATCAGGAAGTCGTTCCGGTCACATCTCCTGAAACGGCCGAGCTGACAAAGCTGCTCGAAAACACGTACCGGTTCATCAATATTTCATTTATTAACGAATTTGCGATGATCTGCGACAAGCTAGGTGTTGACGTATGGGAAGTCATAAGGGCGGCGAGCACGAAGCCGTACGGATTTGCTGCGTTTTATCCGGGTCCGGGAATCGGCGGCCACTGCATTCCGGTCGACCCTTTATATTTGCAATTTATCATCGAAAAAAAAGGCATCTCAAGCGACTTCATTCGGCTTTCGGAAGAGATGAACGAAAGGATCGTCCGCTATATTGCCGAACGCTCGCTGCAATTGGCGCAAAAAGAAAACACAACAGAAGCGAACATTCTCATCTACGGCGTCACCTATAAACGAAATGTCGCGGACGTGCGCGAATCAAAATCGCTCGACATCATCGAGAAGCTCGTCGGGATGGGGGCGGAGGTTTCCTATCACGATCCGCATTTTCCAGAGCTTCGAATCGGCGGAAAGGCGTTTTTCAGTCAACCAATTAATTCCGAAACGCTGAAGGAGTACGACTGTATCGTCATTTTGACGGACCACGCCGAACTGCCGAAAGAACTCCTCTTACAACACGCAAAAGTCATCTTTGATACGAGGGGAATTTTAACAGACAGCTCAGGAAACGCTAAAGTCGTTCAGCTCGGAAACGGTCTTTCACAGCCGTATCATCAGTCAGCAGAAAGCGGATGAAATATAACGGATATATCATGAGAAACAGGTTGAACGACCACCAGAACGGATCGAAATCCCCGCTGAACAGCCAAAAGGCGATCGCTTGCAGGCCGGAACAGAACGTTAGAACAAGGGATACCAGGGCGGCGCTTTTCCATAACGGCCGCTTTTTTTTATGCAAATATAAGCTGGAGAGTCCGCTGATCGAAATTAAAAGATCCAGCGGCAAAAACGACCAGTTCCAAGCGATGACGACCGGATCGTCATAATTCTTAAATGCCGCGCTTTCCGGAATGAGGTGAAAAAACGTAACGAACCAATATAAAATAAAGCCGATATCTGTAACAAGCAAAAACGGTTTCAAATATTTCACGGTTTCCTCCTGGTTCAATTGATTGACCGGTGCTCTGTTATATTCAATGCGACGACTCCGGTGATAATCAGAATGATAGAAACGGCTTTCACGATACTGACGCTTTCACCCAAAAAAAGAAAACCGATCAGCGAAATCAAGACGATTCCGACCCCGGACCAAACGGCATAAGCAACGGAAACGTCCATCGTTTTCAGGGTGAGCGTCAAAAACGCCAGGCTCGCACCGTAAAACGCAAGCAGTAGAACGCTCGGAACAACCTTTGAAAAGCCGTTCGACAGCTTCATGCTGACCGTTCCCGCCGTTTCAAACAATACCGCTAAACATAAATAAAGCCAGTGCACATCGATTCCTCCTCTAATCTTGTTTTGTGCTGATCCCGTGTATCAAAATATCGACGGCGGACTTCAGCATCTCTCCCATCGTAAAGCGGTTTTTCAAAGAAGAAGCGGGATCATAAATCTGATTCAGGCTCCCTGTATACATGTGAATGAATAACGGCAAATCGATCTCTTTGATGATTCCTTGCGCCATTCCCTGGTTGAACAGATCTTCTACAACGGCCCAATCGTCTTTTAAGAACGAATCGAGCTTCAGCCATTGGTCATAGTGATATTTTTTCAATTCCGCCAATAGGCGAATATCCATGAATTCAAAATCGGCTGGAACGGCAATCAAAATTTGTTCAATTTTTTCTATCGTGCCAAGCTGTTCATTAGCTGCGATGGCTTGCTCTTTTTCTTTAATCTGTGAGACGACATGATCGATGACTTCGGCTACAAGGTCGTCTTTTGATGCGAAGCATTCATAAATCGTGCGTTTGCTGACGGCCAGCTGTTTTGCTAAATCGTTCATCGTAAAGGTAAATCCTTTTTGCCTAATGAGATGAATTGTTTCTTTCAGCATTCGTTCTTTCATTCCTGTTTGTCCCCTTTCTGGTACCGATAAAAACATTTTAGTACCAAAGGTATTGTAATCCGGAATTGGACAAATGTAAAATTCTTCTCACTCACGCCCAGGTCAATTCAGAATACAATGTGGTAAAACAGTGCTTAAAGGGTGAGGGCCGTGTGGATCGGAGTATCGTTGATCGTCTTGGGGCTGGGGATCAGCATTTTTGCCGTCAGTCTCATTGTCAGCTATTTGTTTGTGATGCCAAACAGGAGCAGCTATGAAGAAACATTTTTCAGCGGGGTCAGGAATGGGGAGATTATTGACGATGTGTATCGGTCGCACGACAAAGAGGAGCTTTTTTTGACTGCTGAGGACGGCTGCCGGCTTCATGCGATGTATTTCCCGGCTCCGGACAGCCGGAAAGCCGTGATCATCGCCCATGGCATTAAATGGTCGCTGTTTGGGGGCTATAAATATGTTGAGCTGTTCCAGTCGCTCGGCTATCATGTGCTGCTTTGCGACAGCAGATGCCACGGATTAAGCGGCGGTTCGCATGTTTCCTACGGATATTATGAAAAGAACGATTTGGCGATGTGGGCAGATGAGCTTGAAAACAAGCTCGGCAAAAGCGTCTTTGTCGGTATGCTCGGCGAATCGCTCGGAGCGGCGGCCGCCGTTGAATTGATGAAACAGGATGAGAGGATTCGATTTTGCATCGCGGATTCGTGTTTCAGCGATTTAACAGAGCTTTGCCGCTACCAGCTGAAAGGTGCCGTCAAGCTGGTTGTACCGTTTCTCATTCCGCTGACGAGCAGGCTGATTAAACGGCGTCACGGCTGGAGCCTTGCCGACATTTCCCCGGTCCGTGATCTTGAAGAGACGGATACGCCGCTGTTCATTATCCACGGCAAAAATGATCAGCTCGTCCCGCCGCAAATGGCCGAAAGCCTGTACGAGCGGAAAACGGGAATCAAGAAGCTGTATTTGATCGAAGGAGCGGGACACGTCGGAGGATTTCGCCAAAACCCCGAAGAGTATATCCGGAAGGTTCAAGACTTTTTACTGCAGGTTGAAACGGTCAACTAGTTACTCGGCAGCCGCCGATTTGCGGGCTTCTTCTATTTTATCGGCATGCGACACTCCCCAGCTCATCATTTGGTTGATGATCGGAATTAACGTCTGGCCGAATTCGGTTAAACGGTATTCGACTTTTGGAGGAACCTGCTTATAAATTTCGCGGTGAACGATGCCGTCGCGCTCCAGCTCGCGAAGCTGCAGGGTCAGCATTCTTTGCGTCACTTTCGGGATTAAGCGGCGCAGCTCGTTAAACCGCTTTTTCCCGTCTATTAAATGAAACAGGATCACGCTTTTCCATTTGCCGCCGATAATGTCAATCGTCGCTTCAACCGGGCATGAATATCCGGCCGGTCCTTTACAGTCTGCCATCTTCATCTCTCCTTAGTATAAAAAATGATACTATCCAACAAAAATGTGCGTACTTTTTAACTTTTATTATAATAATTAGAATGTAATTGAGAAAGGAATACACTTTTTAGTAAAGGAGAGAAGCAAATCATGGCAGATCAATCAAAGAAACAGGAGATTCTTGAAGCATTTCGATTCAGACATGCCACAAAAGAATTCGACCCGGACAAAAAGATTTCAGATGAAGATTTTCAGCTTATTCTGGAGGCCGGCCGACTGTCGCCAAGCTCAGTAGGACTGGAGCCGTGGAAATTTGTCGTCGTTCAAAACAAAGAGCTGCGCGAAAAGCTCCGTCAAGTCTCATGGGGGGCACAGGGACAGCTCCCGACCGCCAGCCATTTCGTGCTGCTGCTCGGCCGCACGGCTAAGGAAATGAGATATGACTCCGACTATATCGCACATCAATTAAAGCATGTGAAGAAAATGCCGGATGACATCATCGAAAACATGGTAAAAGAAGACGGCGTGATCAAGAGCTTCCAGGACGGCGATTTTCACTTGTTCGAAAGCGACAGGGCGATGTTTGACTGGGTCTCCAAACAAACGTACATCGCGCTTGCCAATATGATGACGGCAGCCGCTTTGATCGGCATCGATTCCTGCCCGATTGAAGGCTTCAATTATGACAAGGTTCATGACATCCTTGAAAAAGAAGGCCTGCTTGAGGAAGGGCGGTTTGACATTTCGGTAATGGCCGCGTTCGGATACCGCGTTAAAGAGCCTCGTCCGAAAACAAGGCAGGAGCTTGATCAAGTCGTGAAATGGGTCAACTAAAAAAAAGCCGATTCTCCGCAGAATCGGCTTTTTTATATTTACATTTGATTGATTTTTTTCCGGTGGTAAAGGTAGAGACCGCTTCCGGATGCGAGCAGCAAAAGGCCGAACATGAGCCAATTGTAGATAGTAGAGGCCGTATCAGGCAATGATCCGTTTGCCTGATCAGCCGGGTCTTGTCCGCCGTTTACACCGTCTGTGCCGTTTCCGGAGCTCCCGCCGGCGGGAGCGTCTCCGCTTGCGGGCGGAGCTGAAGGCGTCCCGGCATTGCGTGCGTTTAAGACGGTATATTCGCTGAAATGATTCACATATCCGGCGACTGTTTGGTCTTTCGTGTAGCCGTTTTTCACTTTTGTGAAGCGGTTATGCTTCCGGTCGACGTGATAGACGCCTGCTTGTTTGTCAGGCTTATCGACTTGGAAAAACAGTCCGACCGGCTTTTTGAATGAGCTGACGGCTTTTCCTTTTTGGCGGATGCTGAAATCGTACACTTTCGTAACCGCCTGTTTGATGTCCTTCCCGATTTTGATGCCGATCTCCGTCTCTTCCTTTTTCAGATTTGCGGCCGGAAGCGCCATGGCGATTTTATTGTTTTTCAGCGTAATGTTTGGATCGTTTGTTCTTTCTTTGATGAGATTGGTTTGCGCTTTTGACATGTTCAGCTTAATGTCTTCCCGCTCTGTATCAGGGAAATAGACGATCGCCTTGTTGGCGTTTTGCGCGTATGTTTGAAACGGCTTTTCCTTCAGCGTCCATATGCCGGTTGCCTGCTTATCCGGCAGGAAAACCTCCGTGATTCTGTCTTCGATGCTCGGTGAGACCGAAGCGGATAATTTAAGCTGTTCCGTAAAGGTCTCATAGTCGGTAAATCCGAGATCCACTCCATTTTTCGCCTGTTTAAAGACAGAGTAACCGTCACCGCCTCCGCCCATAAAGTTGTTTGTGGCGACACGGTATGTTTTCTTTAGGTTAAGCGGCCTGGACTTGCCTTTTTCATCGGCAAGGTTCACGTCTAAAATTCGTTCCCCTTTCGGTTTATTCAATGTAAAAGTATACGTTAAACCGGCCACATGAGGAAACGCGCCGCCGCCTTCTTCCACCTGGCTGACGCCGTGCTCAAGCGCTTCTTTGATCTGTGCTCCGGTCAAATCGGCGGCATAAAGCGTATTTCCGAACGGCATCACGGTAAGAACCTCGCCGAGAGTGACGGGGCCTTTGTCGATTCCGCTTCTGATTCCGCCGCCGTTTGTAATCGCAATGTCAGCGCCGCCGGCTTGTTTGGCCTTTCTAAGCATACCGTCTGCAATGAAGTTCCCGAGGTTGGTTTCCTTTGACCTGACATGCTCGCGGGTTCCGTCCAGGGGAACATCGGCAATGCCGACGACTTCGGTTTTTAAGTCTTCAATTTCATTTTTAAAACCGTCAAGTATACCTTTGGCATCTTTATCCTCGGCCGTATTTTCATCGATTGCGATCAACCTGGAGCCCGATTTGCCCGTTTGAACGATTCCGTCCTCATCAAAGGCGACATCGACTCTCCCTAAAAACTGTCCGTAGTCTTTTGCCTGGGCGACGATTGTCGGCTCCTGATTCGGAACGACTTCCAACCGGTCGACGAGCGTATGCGTGTGTCCGCCGATGATCAAATCGATTCCCTGCACTTTTTTCGCCAGCTCCAAGTCGCGGCTATAGCCGATATGGGTGAGGGCGATGATTTTGTTGACCTTTTCTTTCTCCTTGATGTCCTTGACGGTTTTTTCTGCGGTTTGATACGCGTCATTGAAGGCGATGTTTGCCCCGGGACTTGACGTATATGACGTATCCTCAGTCGTCAGTCCGAAAACGGCTACCTTTTCGCCGTTCACATCAAGGAGAATGTACGGATAGATTCCCGTTTCTTTAGGTTCGCCGGCCTTTAAGACCGCCGGTTTTTGCGCGAATCGGTTCAGCTTCGGCTCTTTTGAGACATCGACATTAGAACTGACGATCGGAAATGCAGGCGCCTCGAATTTATGTTTGTTCCCCGGATCAACTGCGGCGCCGTTTCCGCCGAGAAAATCGGCCAGCACGCCCGGTCCTTTGTCAAATTCATGGTTGCCGAACGTCATCGCGTCATAGCCCATCATGTTCATCAGCTTCAGATCGGCGAGGCCGTTCCATTTTGTAAAATAAAGATCTCCGGAAAACACATCGCCGGCATCAAGCAGAATATTGTTTTGTGTTTGCGAGCGGACTTCTTTTACCTTTGCTGCGCGCCTTGCCGCATTGTCGAGGTGTGCGTGCGTATCATTCGTATGCATCACCGTTAACGTCCAGTTTTGATCATCTTTCGGCGGCTCTGATCCATCTCCGTCAAAATTCAGCTTGTATACGCCGTATCCGCTGTTTTCGGATTCTCTGACGAAACCGATGTCTTTTGCTTTCTCGGCAAAAGGCTTCGCAAGAAGGGAAGATTCAAACGTCACGTTTGCTCCTTTAATCGGCGCTATCGACCAGTTGTTGTCCGCGGCCGGATTGATCGTTCCTTTTTCTATAATGTAATTCATCAGCACCTGCCGGTTTTCGTCAGCAGCGGCGTACACGACTTTGTCCTGTGTCAAGTGAGGGAATCCGCCTCCGCCGGAAGCGCGGTAGTTGTTGGTGACAACGAGAAATTCCTGATCGTCCTTGACGGGCTTTCCGTTATAGGCGAGGTTTTTGACGCGGCTGGCCTCCGGATGTTTCAGCCCGCCTGTAGTGCTGTATTTCGCCGGCTGTGTGACATCGATCTGATACGTCACACCGTCAATCACATCGAAATTGTATGATCTGAAGTCCGGATTAAGGAGCGACTGTTCCCCCGTTTTAGATGGATCGATTTGGTTGAACTGCCCCGCGGACATCTCGATCCAGTCTTTGACCTCTTTTCCGGTCAGTTTGACGATATACAGCGTATTGTCGTACAAGTACAGGTCGCCGATGTTTTTAATGGCGAGATCGCCGGCTTTTATGTTCGTATAGTAATCAGCGCCGTTGCGGCCTCCCGCTTTAAACGGAGCGCCGGCCGACAAGATCGGCAGGTCCTTGTATTCCGTATCTTTCATGACGTCCTCGGCATACCACTTTTGCGCGTCAGTGACGATCTGGATGGACGGATCGTCCTTTACTTGGGAGAAAAAGCTGTTAATATCCGTTTCCGTTTTGCCGACGGGTTTGCGGACGTAGTCCAGCGTTTTCTCATGGGTATCCTGAATGGCTGACACCACCGTTTCGTTTTGCGAGGCTACGTTTCCGGAAACGGCTTCCGTTTTCGCGCTTGCATCCTTGACCATCCATTTTCCGCCGATTTTTTCAAGCTGCATATCGATAATGCCTAAATGGCTCCCCCAGTTTTTCGGCATTACGACAGGAATCCCGTTAATTGTGCCTTTTTGAATATCAATTTTCGCATTTCCGGCATAATCGGGGCCGGGGAACAGGCCGTGCTGGTGGCCTGAGATGATCGCGTCGATTCCGTCAGCTTTCAAAGCAAGGTCAAGCACGGCATTTTCCGCTCCTGCCGGCTGTTCTTCAGTTTCGATGCCGGTGTGAGCGATCGCGATGATCACGTCGGCGCCTTCCGCTTTCATTTTCGGAATCGTTTCTTTTGCTGATTCGGCAATGTCCTGCACCTTGATTTTGCCGTCCAGGTGCTTTTTATCCCATGTTAAAATCTGAGGCGGGACAAATCCTGTGTAGCCTACTTTCAGCTGCTGCTTTTGCCCGCTTTCATCGGTGAATGTCCGCTCTTCTATGTGAAACGGCTTGTATTTGTTTTGCCCGTCCATCGTTTTGATATTGGCGTTGACGATGGGAAATTGTGCACCTTTGAGGGTTCCGTCCAAAAATTCAAGCCCGTAGTTGAATTCGTGGTTTCCGAGCGTACCTGCGTCATATTTCAGCTTGTTCATGACATCAATGATCGGGTGTGTTTTCGAGCCGGAGATGATCGGTTCGCGTTCATGTTTGAAGACATATTCTCCAAGAGGGTTTCCTTGAATCAGGTCGCCGTTGTCGACGAGAAGCGTGTTAGGATTTCGGCTGCGGTATTTTTCGATGAGCTGCGCCGTCCGGGACAGCCCGAATTCCGCCGTCTCTTTGTCGGCATAGTAATCATAATTCATCATATGTGCGTGAATATCCGTCGTGCCCAATATGCTGAGATTGACAAGGGGATGTTCTTCCGCATGGGTCTGGGTGTTTGGAAAGAGTAAGCTAAGTATCATCGCTGAGGTAAGCAGAATACGGAGAACTGAAAACCGTCTATTCTGTATTCCCACCATTTCTCCACCTTTCAGATTAAAGTAACACCCTCTATTGTAAGAACTTTTTGTAAAGTTTTGTAGATATTTCGTTTCGAATATTGTAAACAGTCTGAAATTGATTCTAAAGTCTTCGTCTGTCTGACAATCCTTTTGGGTATTTCGGAGGATCCGGCCGCCGGATGTTTTATTTAGTGTGGCAGGGGTAAAAGGATTTATGTAGACAAAAGATGTTGGGAGTGAACGTAAATGGGCAAAAAAATTGCAGTCCTGCTGACAGACTACTTTGAGGATTCCGAGTATGCCGAACCTGCCAAATCGTTCAAAGATGCCGGACATGAGCTGACGGTCATCGAAAAAGAAAAAGGCAAAACGGTGAAAGGAAAGCAGGGACAGGCAGAAGTTGAGACAGACGCATCGATAGACGAAGTCAGTCCCGCCGATTTTGACGCCTTATTGATTCCGGGCGGATTTTCTCCTGATATTTTAAGAGCGGATGGACGGTTTGTATCATTTGCAAAAGCCTTTATGGATGAGAAAAAGCCGGTATTTGCGATCTGCCACGGACCGCAGCTTTTGATCACGGCCAAGGCGCTTGACGGCAGAAGCGCGACAGGCTACACATCGATTCGCGTTGATTTGGAAAACGCCGGAGCCAAATTTCAGGACAAAGAAGTTGTCGTGTGCCAAGACCAGCTTGTCACGAGCCGGACGCCGGACGACATTCCGGCATTTACGCGTGAAGCATTGAAATTGCTCGGCTAAGCAAAAAAGACCGGATGTGATTCCGGTCTTTTTTTTGCTGAGAGCCTATTTGCGCAGTGCAGCGAGCTCTTCGGCGATCGCCTGCATTTCAGCTTGGGCTGAAGGATTTCTTTTTCATTACCATTTTGTGCAAATATTCAAGATCATCAAGCTTTTCATCGCTGAAGTCCTCCGCTTTGATGACGCTGATGTTCAGCATGTTTAATTTTTGCGAGATCTCTTCGACCATTTTGTTCAGCACGGCTGTTTTTTGATCAGACAATCGGGCACTTCCTTTCCCTCGGATTTCGTAGTCTTTATTGTAACAGAAATGCCTGAGAAGAAAAGGACCATTGTCAGGTAAAGCGATTTCGGCAAGCCAGGGAGATTGATCAGATTCGCAATCGGTCCCGGCCGCTCCGTCTTCTACGGCCTGGACGAGAATGATAAGGCCGGAAAAGACATAAAATAAGGCTGTGGCCGGTGCCAGCCGGCAATGGCCGGGAGATTCACAAAAGTATAGCTGCCGATAGGCTTGAATTCGGAAGGAGCCTCGCCGTTACATATTCCCCTTTTATGACCAAAACCGCTCCGATAAAAACCAAACATTTTATCTTCGGGCTGCCGAAACTTCTCCTCGATCAGAGGCAGATATTCTGACCAAAGTTGAAAAAATAAGAAAAAACTTTAGTATAAAATCAAATACGTTTTTCTTTTAGAAAAGAGGGGAAAGAAATGATAAAGGTGTTATTCGTCTGCCTCGGCAACATTTGCCGGTCGCCGATGGCGGAAGCGGTATTCAACGACATGCTCAACAAAAGCGGGCTTTGCCGACATATAGAAGCCGATTCGGCCGGCACCGGAAACTGGCATGTCGGCAAGCCGCCGCATGAAGGAACGCGCGCGTTGCTGGCGGAAAAGCGGATCAGCTGTGAGGGGCTGTACGCGAGACAGCTCACGGCAAATGACTTGGAAGTGTTTGATTACATCATTGCGATGGATGCTGAAAACGAAGGGAATATCAGAAGGATGGCGGGCTTCGCCGAAAAGCCCGTGATCAGGCGGCTTCTTGACTTTGTCGATGACAGCAAAACGAAAGATGTCCCAGATCCTTACTACACGGGGAATTTTGATGAGGTGTACGGGCTTGTAGCGGAAGGCTGCCGTCAACTGCTCAACGAAATCAAAAAAGAACACAATTTATAAAAAAAGGGAGAGATCTTTGATGAAAGGTGAACGCGTCGTTCTTAGAAACATCCTCCTCGGCGCCTCGGTCGGGGCGGTCATGTCACTCTTGCACAAACCGACAAGGGAAGCCTGCGGTGCGAAATTGTCGGCCTGCAAAAGCAAAGTCAAACTCTACCGGAACAATCCGAATCTGTTAACCGACTGCATCAAAGAGAAGATTGAAGAAACGAAAAAACTGTCGGCATCTGTTACAGACGACCTGAGTTTTTTAAATCAACAGATCAGGGAATTGAAGGAAACCACCCCTAAGGTGATCGAATTAATCGAGGAAACGAGGGAGCATTTCTCCAAAAAATCTGACAATCGTCTGGAGTGAGAAAAGTGGTGAGCTTTGTAAAAGAGCTGGTATGGCGCTTTCTGCTGCATGAAGGGCCGAGCAAATCAGCAGAACTTGCGTATTTTTTCCTTTTGTCCTTGTTTCCGTTCATGATCTTTTTGCTCACGCTGATCAGGTATGTACCCGTCAAGACCGCGGATGTCATCGGCCTGATCGCGCAGTACGCCCCTGAGAATACGCTTTCGATTATCGAAGAAACCCTCAAAACGGGAAACAGGGGGCTCCTTTCCTTCGGTATCATCGCGGCGGTATGGTCGGCTTCAAACGGAGTAAACGCGATTGTCAGGGCGTTTAACCATGCCTATGAAGTAAAGGAAACCCGCTCTTTTATTATGGTTCGCCTGACCTCGCTTTTCCTGACTGCGGCGCTTGTATTTACGATCCTAATCGCCCTGCTGCTTCCGGTATTCGGCAGAGTCATCGGCCATTTTATCGCAGGTCTCGACGGTACGCCGCACATGTTTCTAGCGGCTTGGTCAGCGATTCGCTGGGGAATCAGCCCGCTCGTCCTTTTGATCGTATTTACGGCTTTGTACCTTTTTGCGCCGAACAAACGGCTGTCATTTACATTCGTGCTTCCCGGCGCGATTGCGGCAACCGCAGGCTGGATCATCGTCAGTGTCGCATTTTCTTATTATGTCAGCGAATTCGCAAACTACAGCGCCACCTACGGAAGCCTCGGCGGAATCATCGCTTTGATGGTCTGGTTTTATTTAAGCGGAATGATGATTATTTTAGGAGGCGAAATCAATGCCCTTTTGCATAAACGTAAAATCATTCCTGAAAAAAATCCGGCAAAACGAGCAACCTAAAAAGGAACCTTTTAAAAAGTTCAAAGCGGAGGGATCATCTTGACAAAGCATACGAAAAAAGGCGGAAGCCATAACAAGCAAAACTCAAAGCAAAGCTCAAAACATAAAACGAGCGGAAGCGCCAACGGACAAAACGGATATCATTAAAGGTTCCCCGGCATTCAAAAAGGCCGTCTGCATTCATGCAGGCGGCTTTTTAAAGCGGTTTTGCCTCTGACGGATGCCGGATGCCTTTCATACCTTTAGATCTTCCAAAAAGCACGCCAAACCAGATCAAAGCCATCACAAGCGTAATGAAATAAAACAGATTCCCGTTCTCAAATGTTTGCATATACCAGCCCCCGGCGACGGGTCCGAAAATGCTTCCGAAGCTGAAGGTAATCCCGCACATCAAGTTTCCGGCCGGAAGAAGGTGCTTTGGGAGCAAATCGGCCATAAAGCTGATGCCGAGAGAAAAAGTCGAACCGACGGCCATTCCCGCCGCAAAAAAACATCCCGCTAAAAACGGCGAAGAATCGGAGAACCCTGCTGTAAAAAAACACCCCGCACCGACGGCCAAAATCACAAGCAGCACCTTTTTTCTCCCGAATTTGTCGCTCATGATGCCGAGCGGGTATTGAAACACGATGCTGCCGATGGCAAAAGCAGGCAAAATGATCGATACGCCTTCAACAGAGATCCCCGATCTGAGCGCATACACCGGGAAGTTCCCGTTGAGCGCGGTCTCTAAAAACCCGTAGCCAAACGTAGGCAAAAAGGCGACCCATCCAAGCAAAAACGCCTGGAAAAAGCGCTTCAGGCTGTTATCGGCCCTGGTGTCTCCCGCGCTTTTTTCAGGGAAGTCATTTTTCAGGAAGAAAATAAACAGCCAGGCCATTAGACTGAACGCACCCGAGATGATAAACGGCAAGGAAGGTGCAACCTCAACAAGCGGCGTTAAAAAAGGTCCAGCGGCAAATCCGAGCCCGAAAGAAAGCCCGTATAACGAAATATTCCGCCCTCGCTTTTTTTCAGACGACAGGGTCGTCACCCATGTCTGTGTTGAGAAATGGAGCATATGATCGCCGATCCCGATCAACAGCCGCAAAAAGAACCAGACGATATACGACTGAATCAACAAAAAACTGAACAGGCTTGCGACCACCATCATCCCGCCGATCACGATCAGCGGCTTAAAGCCGAGCCTTCTCAGCGGCGCTTCCATGAACGGGGAAGCGATCAACACGCCGATGTAGAGGCCTGTGGCGTGAAGTCCGTTCAAAGCCGCGGAATGTCCTTCCTGTTCAAAAATAACCGAAATGACCGGGAGCAGCATCCCTTGGGAAAATCCTGATATACTGACAATTAAAACGAGTATGAAAAAGTGAAATCGTGACATCGCCAATTCTCCTTATCGTGGTCCTTCTTTGATCGTACAACTAGAGGAAGTTTTTAGGCAAGACGATTTTCAGCAAGAGGTGAAAACGATGGAAATGAAATCGAATGAAAACGGTTTTTATGCCGATTTCGAATATGGCCGTCTTACGGTCTCCGGCCAAGAGGAAGCAGGGTTCAGGCCATATCAGCTCATGGTCGCTTCAATCGCGGCTTGCAGCGGGGAGGTCTTTCGCAAAATCCTTGAAAAAAAGCGGCTGCAACTAAAAGGTATGACCATCAAGGCCAAAGAAGAACGCGTACCGGAAGAAGCGAACCGTCTGAAAAGCATTCATCTGCATTTTATTTTGAAAGGAGAACGCCTAAGACCCGACATCATCGAAAAATCGCTGAAGGGGGCGATGAAAAACTGCGCGATGGTCAAGTCTCTTCAGGGCAGCATAGACATTACCGAATCGTTTGAAATTCTCTTGTAGGCGTTTCAATCATTCGCCGATGCGGAATAGAACAGTATGTCCGTATATAATCGGACGGGTTCGTGCAAAAATAACCTACAACGATACGTATGAAATGAGGAATCTTCCATGGGCCGTATTTTCTTTATAATGATGGCTGCAGGCGTTCCGCTGTCGATTGCCGGAAGCGTTTTGCATTGGCCGTCTACGCTGATGTTCATCATTTACTGCCTTACGATTATCGCGCTTGCCAGCTATATGGGGAGAGCGACAGAGAGCCTCGCGATTATCGCCGGCCCGAGGGTCGGCGGTCTATTAAATGCCACATTCGGCAATGCTGTGGAGCTGATCATTTCCATTTTCGCATTGAGAGAAGGGCTGATCGGAATCGTGCTCGCTTCCCTGACAGGTTCTGTACTCGGCAATCTTCTGCTTGTAGCGGGCCTGTCGTTTTTCATCGGCGGCCTTAAATACAAGAGGCAGGAGTTTAATGTTTATGATGCCAGGCATAATTCAGGCCTGCTCATGTTTGCGGTCATCGTGGCGTTCGTCATTCCGGAAGTGTTCACGATCAACATGATCGAGCCCAAGAAACTGACGATGAGCGTCGGGATCAGCATCATCATGATTTTGCTGTACTTGGCCGCGCTTTATTTTAAGCTTGTCAGCCATCGAGGGGTCTATCAGTCAAATCTCGAAGCCGAGGAAGAAAAAGAAGAGCCGGAATGGTCGGGAATGCGAGCTACGCTGATTTTGTTTTTGGCGACGCTTGCCGTGGCTTACATTTCGGAAAACCTCGTTCATACTTTTCATTCGGTTGCCAGACAATTCGGCTGGTCAGAGCTTTTTATCGGCGTCATCATTGTCGCGATCGTTGGAAACGCTGCAGAACATGCGTCAGCTGTCTTGATGGCTTTTAAAAACAAGATGGATATCGCGGTTGAAATCGCCATCGGTTCAACCCTGCAGATCGCGATGTTCGTCGCGCCGGTGCTTGTGATCTGTTCTCTGTTTTTCCCAACCGGGATGCCGCTCGTCTTTACTTTGCCTGAGCTTGTCGCGATGGCCTCCAGCGTTCTTTTGATGATCGTGATTTCCAACGACGGGGATACGAACTGGTTCGAAGGAGCGACATTATTGGCGGCGTATATCATTATGGGAATCGGTTTCTTTCTTCTTTAAAAAAAGATGGATAAAGGCGTCTGTTACGGAAAACACTAAAGAAAAAGGAACAGAAAGAGTGATAGTATGAAAAAGCTTTTGTGTTTTACGCTGACCGCGTTTTTATCCTTTAGTTTTTTCGCTGTACAGGAAGCAGATGCAGCTAAACCGATCAAGATTCCAAGCTCTGTCACTAACATTTCCAAAGAAAACACGTATCCGAACGCCTCGCAGGACCAGCCGCGGCTGCAGCCGAGCGAATTGGCCCAAGAACTTCTGAAAACATCAGATACGGCGATCGAAAACCCGCATTTGATTAAAATGCTGAATGAAACAAGCATTTCGGGAACACCGACCGCCATTGGATACAGAGCGACGATTTATTTGGGAAGATGGGCGCTGGGATACACGTCCAACGAAACCGTCGCAAACTGGGAATACCGCAAAATCAACACAAACCGCTTTGACAACAGGGGCGGAAAAGCGCCTGCCGAGCTGACTTATTCGCAGGAGCAGACGAGTAAAATCAAGGGCGGCTTAACCGCAAAAGTGCCGAAATCAGACGATGTAAAAAATATGATGATGCTCAAAGCCATGGAAAAAACGAAGCTGCCGCTTGCATTTGAAACTGTCGTAGGAGCCGGCACAAAGCGGGATCAGGTGTATAAGATTTCGCCGAAAAAGCTCGGCTACCTGAATGCATACGCCCCGGCCGTAAATGAAAAGGGGAAAGTCACTTACGGAGAAGTCTACCTCGTCCTAAGAGGCAATAAAAGAAAGCTTGTCGTCAAAAATATTACCTCACAAGGAATCGGAGCTTGGATTCCTGTACAGGATCACCTGACTTTCAGCTTTCAGCTGAGCAATCAGCCAAAATAAAAAAGCAAGCCGAAAAAGGCTTGCTTTTTTAGATTCTTGCTTTTCGGGAAGAAAAATCGACATTCTCGTAATAGCTGTTTTTCACCAATACATTCGGGCCGAGGCACCTCACGTTTGGACAATGGCAGCTCAGCTCCCGGGCAAGGTCTGTTTTTCTCCATCTGCTGTAGGCATCTGTCAGGCTGTCTGTTTGAATATTGCCGAGCGGCGGAGTATCGCCGAAATCCGTCACAATAATATTGCCGTCGAAAATATTCACGTTCAGACGGGAACGCCCGTCAGGATCATTTCTGACCGTGACATTTTTGGCTGCGCGAAGGCGCTCGAGGAGAGCGTGGTCTTCGGGATCGGAGCTGCACGCATAAAAAGGCAGGGTGCCGAACAGCATCCACGTATTCTCATCGCGGATGTCGAGAAGGCGATGAATCGCTTCCCTCATCTCCTTCAAGCTCAATGATTCGAGCGCGCTTGCAAAATCGCTCGGATACATCGGATGCACTTCATGGCGCTGGCATTTCATTTCCTCAACGATCTGGCGGTGAATATGTTCGATATGAGGAAGCGTCCGCTTGTTCAGCATTGTCTCAGCTGATACCATCACCCCTTCATTGACAAGCGTCCTGCTGTTTTCGATCATTTTCTCGAAATAGCGGGCGCGCTGCGCAAATGTCGGCTTCTTATCCATCATCGCAAAGCCGATTTCGGCAAAGTCCTCGACCGTTCCCCAGTTGTGCGAGATGTGAAGAACGTCCAAATAAGGGATGATCAGCTCATAGCGGCCGATATCGAGCGTCAGGTTTGAATTAATCTGCGTCCTGACGCCGCGCTCGTGCGCATATTTTAATAAAGGAACGACATATTCCTTTACCGATTTTAACGAAAGCATCGGCTCTCCGCCGGTAATGCTTAAAGAGCGGAGCCGCGGAATTTCATCAAGCCGTTTTAACAGCAGGCTGAGCGGAAGCGCGTTCGGATCCTTCGGCTGAAGGGTATACCCGACGGCACAGTGCTCGCAGCGCATATTGCAAAGTGTTGTTGTCGTAAATTCAACATTCGTCAGCTGCATATCGCCGTATTGGTCAACGTCCATATACGCTTCCCACGGATCATATTCCGGCGTGATCGGACGGACCGTCATTTTTTGTGTCATGGCATATCTAACTCCTTTATCGATAGGACATACTAATATAGCCCAACTATTCATTTTAGACCTCATCCCTGAGCTCTGCAAGTGAAGGATCATTGAAAAAAAGCGTGGAATAGGCTACCATAAAGGAACAAAAAGGAGGAGAAGCATGGGCAACGCAGTAACTGATAAAGCACAGCAAGTGAATTATTTGAAAAACAGATTGGATATGTTTATGTCTGTCATCGATTCTTTAGACCCTGAATCGACGGACATTGAAGATATTGACAGGCTGATCGGCATGCTTGACGACCTTGAAGCCAAGTATGAACGATTTAAAAAAGACTGGAAGTAAAACCGCGAGCCACCCCAAAGCCGCGGTTTTTTTCGTGTTTTCCAAGTGTTGCTTGGTATGAAAAACAGAGCTCTTTTGCACAATAAGGAAAAATGAAGCTGGGAGCGAAGATCATGAAACGAATCTGTGCCATATGCTGCGGATTTCTGATGATGCTGGCTTTTTCGGGCAATGCGCAAGCGATATCCAACAAGCCGTTTCATTGGGGATTCGCCAAAAGCAAAAACCATCAGCCGGTAGACGCGGGAAAAGAGTTCAACGAAATGTTAAAAAAGTACGACGCCTTTTATTTGGGCAATACAAAGGAAAAGACGATCTACTTAACGTTTGATAACGGCTATGAGAATGGATATACCCCGAAGGTGCTCGATGTCTTGAAAAAACAAAACGTCAAGGCGGCTTTCTTTGTGACAGGCCATTTTGTCAAAGACAAGCCCGAGCTCATCAAAAGGATGGCAGATGAAGGCCACATCATCGGCAACCACTCATTCCACCATCCAGACCTCACGACGAAAACGAGCCGCGTCATTCAAGAGGAATTGGAATCCGTCGATGAGGAAGTGTTTAAAATCACAGGCAAAAAGAACAATCTCTATTTGCGCCCGCCGCGGGGCGTATTCAGCGAACGGGTGCTGGCCGAAGCGAAAAAGCTCGGCTATCAGACCGTTTTCTGGTCAGTCGCCTTTGTCGACTGGAAAATCGACGCCCAAAGAGGCTGGAAATACGCCTATGACAACATGCTGAAACAGGCGCATCCAGGCGCCGTCTACCTGCTGCACACAGTGTCAAAAGACAATGCCGAGGCACTTGACAAGGCGATTACCGATTTGAAAAGAGAAGGGTATACATTCAAAAGCCTCGACGACCTGATGTTTGAAAAATATATGATGCTAAAGCCCCTATAATGAAAATCCTCCGGAAATCCGGAGGATTTTTCTTTAGGCTTAAAAATAATGCTTCCGGCTCTTTCAATTCCTCCAGGCAATCCCATAGAATAAAAAACCATTTTATATNNTTACTAGATTTAAAAACGAAATAGGTTTATTATTATATTCGAAGGGGGAATTACCATGTCAAATTCAGTGAAGTCAGTCACATCACCTAAAAAATTTATCACGGGAAAACGATTGCTTGAGAATTTGAACGATTATATTAAAGATTTTGGCGACAAGGCTTACATCATTTGCGACGCATTTATTTTGGAACGGGCCCAAAAAGAAGCCGGAGAATCTATTAAAAAAGCAGGCAATCAAGCCGTTTTTGAAAAATTTAATTATGAGTGTACACAGGAAGAAATCGATCGAAACAGGGAGCTTGCACGCGAAGCGGGCGCGAACATCATCGTTGGGATCGGGGGCGGAAAAACGCTTGATACGGCAAAAGCGACAGCATATTATGAAAATCTGCCGGTCGTGATTTTCCCAACCATCGCTTCAACAGATGCTCCTTGTACGGCGCTGGCCGTCATCTATAAACATAGCGGAGCATTTGACCGCTATTTATTTTTGCCGACAAACCCTGACGTCGTTCTCGCTGACTCAGATATTTTATCTGCAGCGCCGCCGCGCTTTTTCGCCGCCGGAATCGGTGACGCGCTGGCGACATACTTTGAAGCGCGCGCATGCTATCGCGCCAACGGGGATAACCTTGTGCTGATGAAGCCTTCAACAACGGGCCTCGGCCTTGCCCGCCTTTGCTATGATACGCTATTGGAAAACGGCGTAAAAGCGATGCAGGCTGTCAAAAACGGAATTTCGACGCGCGCCGTGGAAGATACCATTGAAGCGACGATTTATTTGAGCGGAGTCGGCGCGGAATCAGGCGGTCTTGCCGCAGCCCACGCCATCCACAACGGAATGACGGCCGTACCGGCCCTTCATCATGCTCAGCACGGCGAAAAAGTCACCTTCGGCCTTCTCGCTCAGCTCGTCCTTGAAAACGTGCCGACAGAAGAATTGGAAACGGTCATCAACTTCATCAAAGGCGTCGGCCTCCCGCTGACATTAAAAGACCTTGGAGTCGAGGAATTCGTCGAAGAAGAATGGCGCCAAGTCGCTCAAAGCGCTTGTGCGGAAGGCGACACAATGGGCAACATGCCGTTCCCTGTCACACCTGACGACGTCTACAACGCCATCATCGCCGCCAACGCGATCGCAGAGTCTTATCACGATTAAGGCGGACAAGCTGCTTCCCGGGGAGGGGAGCAGTTTTTTATGTGCGACGAAATGGGGATTATGAGAATCTAAAAAAGCAGGCAGGGCGCCTGCTTATTCTTTTTCTCCGATGTCTTTTAGGTATTGTTCGCGTTCTTTTTTATCCGGATAGGCTGTTTTTATGTACTCTTCCATTTCTTTTTTCGTATATTCGCTCCAGTCGGTGAAGCGGTCTGCAACGTCTTTTGAATATCCCATACTACTTTTGTTAAAGGCGATGTGAATGAAGCGGTTTCCCCGATTGGTTTGAATAAGTTCGGGCTGTATTAAAAGTTGGATACCCGCCCGGCTTTTTATTTTTTCACCTTAATTTCAAACTCCGGTGCTTCAAGATCACCAGATATTCCCACATCTTCATTCCCGGGGGCCGTGAACGTGATGTCGTACGTTTTTTGCGAATGTGGCGGCGCTTCCAGCGTTTCCGGCTTGAATTGAAATTCATAGACATCGACAGGCGAAAGCGAGACCCGTTCGGTGTTTGTTCCATAATTGTTCACTTTGACCGTACAGTTCATCTCGCCGCCTTCTTCATTTCCGTCATAGCTGCATGAACTTTCTCTGCTTATGTACTCGACCGCATCAGAGCCCGTTGCGTTCCATTTCAAAAAAACCATCAATTGCTCGGTGACAAGCGGGTAAAGCGCGGTCAATCCCATTATAAACAGGAACAGCTTAAAGCGGATCCACGGCGTTTTTCTGTAATGGAGCGAAGCAAGCACGAATCCGGCAATAATGAGAAAAATACCGGCAACAGCGGCGTAATAAAGGCCGCCATGGCTCCGGGCGGGTCCGCCAAACATGCGGATGATCGCTTCGCCTGCCGGAAACTCCTGGTGGGTGTTGGCGCCAAACAGCAAACCGAACACAATCAGGCCGATTCCGACCGATCCTTTGTGAAGCTTCATGTTGCCCCTCCTTATTTATATCGTCTCATATAGTAGTCGAAGCGGAGCTCAAAAGGTTTCCTTTTTTACTTGAAAATGTCAAACCATCCTTTGTGGCGAAACCAGATGATCATGCCGGCGACGACGGCGGCCATGACGCCGAGTATGAAAAAATACCCGTAGCGCCAATGAAGTTCGGGCATGTTGTCAAAATTCATGCCGTATACGCCGACGATAAACGTCAGCGGAATGAAAATCGTCGATACAATCGTCAGCGTCATCATGATCGCGTTCATCCGGTTGGAGTTCAGCGTCTGGTAGCTGTCTCTTAAATCAGCGGTCATGTCGCGGTTGTTTTCGACGATTTCAGTCAGCTTGAGAAGATGGTCGTAGATGTCATTGTAATAGGCTTTTCGTTCGCGGTGATCTTTTAAATGCTCTATATTTAAGATCCGATAGAGCAAATCGCGCATCGGAATGATTGTTCTCCTGAGCTTCAAAAGATCGCTTCTGATGTCAAACACTTCGTTCATCAGCGTTCCAAACGTTTTCCGGTTGTCGCTTTCGGCAATTTCATTGAGCCGGTCTTCGATTTGATACAAGATTGGAAAATACTCATCGACAAGCTGATCCATAATCATATAGGCAATATGGTTCGGACCTTTCTTCCAAAGGGATTTGTCTTCTGAAAACCGCTTTCTCACCTTTTCAATACCCGTTGATTGATGAAAGTGGAATGAAACAACGTAATTTTTTCCGACGAATAGGTCGACTTCTTCAGAAGCTAAAGTTTTTTGATTTAAAGCATGAATAACGAAAAAAAGATATTCTTCATATTGATCAAGCTTCGGGCGCTGCAAATAATGAAAGCAGTCCTCAATCGACAATGGGTGAAAGTCAAAATGGTCTTTCAGCAAAGAAGCTTCCTCTTCAGTAGGCTGATCGAAATCGGTCCAATACCATTCTATCTCTTGATCTGCCAGCCTTTCCGTAGAAATGCCGGATAAAAGCCGTCCATCTTTTGTAATCGCGGTATGTGTAAACATTGGCAACCCTCCACCTTCATCATAGCATGCTCCCGGCACCTGGTATCATTCAGTTAAAAAATTAAATTTCCGCCGTTTTATAAGTGAAAAGCAAACATGGTATACTGTGGACAAAGAAGAAAAGGGATGGGAAGCCATGTGGAAGGAAATCGTAAGCGTATCACCCCCTTATCAATTCGACCGCGTTCTTGAGAGACTGTCTCTTGATCCGCTCAATGCGGTCAGCCTTGAACAACGGGAAGTCAGGCTCCCGCTTCGCAATCTGAAGAAAAAGCCGTCCGTCGTTACGGTCAAAGGGGCAGGGACGGCTGACGCTCCTCAATTTATCGTCAGCGGAACAGACGATCAGGAGTTCATGATGGAAGAAGTGAAGCGGATTTTCGGGTGGAAAGAAAGCCTTCAGCCCGTTTTGGATCATTTTTCAAAAACGAGCTTGTCCAAGCTGTTTGAAGATCATGCGGGAACGCCGCTAGTCCTCGATTTTCAGCTGTATCATTGCCTGATGAAATGCATCATCCACCAGCAGCTGAACCTGTCGTTCGCTTTTACGCTGACGGAGCGGTTCGTTCATACATTCGGCGAACTGAAAGACGGCGTCTGGTTTTATCCGCTTCCCGAAACGATTGCAAAGCTCGATTACGGCGATCTCCGCGACCTCCAGTTCAGCATGAGGAAGTCCGAATATGTGATCGATACATCAAGAATGATCGCTGAAGGGGAGTTAAACCTTGATGAGCTGTCATCGCTGACAGATGAAGACATCATGGAAAAGCTGGTGAAAATCAGAGGGATCGGCCCGTGGACCGTGCAAAACGTCCTGCTCTTCGGGCTCGGGCGCCCAAACCTGTTTCCGATGGCTGATATCGGCCTGCAAAAAGCGATCAAGCGCCATTTTGGCTTAACAGATAAACCGACAAAAGACGAAATGCTTGAAATGAGCAGGGAATGGCAGCCTTATTTAAGCTATGCTTCCCTGTATTTATGGAGGAGCATTGAATAGAAATGGAGAGAACATGAGTGAAACGTGAAAGCAAAAGATCATCAGCAGAAATAAAAGTCGGACAGCAATTTCCGCTGACGATCAAACGCCTCGGCATCAACGGCGAAGGCGTGGGCTATTTTAAGAAAAAAGTCGTCTTCGTTCCGGGCGCCCTGCCCGGCGAGGAAGTCGTCGTCGAGGCGACAAAGGTTCATCCGAAATTTTCCAAAGGCCGTGTCAAAAAGGTGCGCAAACGCTCGGAGCACCGTGTCAAACCGCCCTGCATCATCTATGAACAGTGCGGGGGCTGTCAGCTTCAGCACCTGGCATACGATCAGCAGCTGAAAGAAAAGCGGGACATCGTCATTCAGTCGCTTGAACGCCACACCCGCTTTGACATCGGCAAGATGGAGATCAGGCCGACGATCGGGATGGACAATCCGTGGCATTACCGGAATAAAAGCCAATTCCAGCTCGGCACGAAAAACGGAAAAATGGTTGCCGGCCTGTACGGGCTTGATTCGCATCGCCTCGTTCCGATTACTGAATGCATCGTCCAGCATCCGGGGACAAACAAAACGACGCAGACCGTCAAGCAGATTCTCGAGGACTTCGGCATCTCTGTCTATGATGAACGGAAGCGGACCGGCGATGTCCGGACGATCGTCACAAGAGTGGGCTTTGAAACGGGAGAGGTGCAGGTCGTGCTCGTCACAGCAAAAGACGAACTCCCGCGCAAGGAGCTGATAGCTGAAGAAATCAAAAAACGCCTGCCTGAGGTGACATCGGTCATCCAAAACGTCAACAAAGCGAAAACATCGGTGATCTTCGGCGAAGATACAAGGCTGCTTGCCGGCAATATGGTCATTCAGGAATTTCTCGGAGACGTCTCATTTGAGCTGAGCGCCCGCGCCTTTTTTCAGCTCAACCCGATCCAGACCGTCAAGCTCTACGACGAAGTGAAAAAAGCCGCCAAGCTGACCGGCACAGAAAAGGTCGTCGACGCCTACTGCGGGGTCGGCACGATCGGAATGTGGCTCGCAGACGGCGCCGGAGATATCCGCGGCATGGACGTCATAAAAGAATCGATCGAAGATGCCAACAAAAACATGAAAAAGCACGGCATCGAAAACGCCCGATATGTCACAGGCACGGCCGAACACTGGCTGCCAAAATGGACGAAAGAAGGCTTCCGCCCTGACGTCGTCATCGTCGACCCGCCGAGAACCGGCTGCGACCGGACGTTTTTGGACACGATCAAACAGGTCAAGCCGAAGCGGTTCGTCTACGTCTCATGCAACCCGTCAACGCTCGCCAAAGACCTGCAGTATGTAGCGAAAGATTACCGCGTCGAATATATTCAGCCTGTCGATATGTTTCCGCAGACCGCCCATGTGGAGAGTGTCGTATCGCTCAAGCTGAAATAAAACGCCTTCCACAAGGCGTTTTTTAGCGGAATCACAAGGAGGTACAAACGATGAAAAGACTCTGCATCATCCCCTGCGGCAAGAAAAAGATCTGGGATGTCGACCCGTCTAAGGGGCCGTCTGCCGCGCGGGACGTGTATCTCAGCCCGTTCCATCAGGCGTGCCGTACATATGCGCAAACCTTTTTTGCCGATTGGACGATCCTCTCCGCCAAGCACGGTTTTCTGCGGCCGGACGATATCGTGCCGGAAAACTACGATGTCACCTTCGGCATTCGCCACCCGGAGATCATGCCGCTTGATGAGCTGAAGGCGCAAGCCGAACAGAAACACCTCACGCAATACGATGAAATCGTGATGCTCGGCGGAAAAAAATACCGTCCCGTCCTTCTGAGCGTGTTTGGAAAAGAGCAGCAAATCACCTATCCGCTGGCCGGGTACCGGGGAATCGGCTACATGCTTCAGGCGCTGAAAGAGGCCGCGGATGAAAGATTAGAACTTGGGACAAAATGAGTTTTTTCATTTTGTCTCTTTTTTTATGAAAAGTGTAACAAATGAACCATTTGCGGCCACTAAATACTTGGGAAGAAAAATGTCAGGTGCCCACAGGTTTGGGGATTCAGCCGGCGGTCAAAACGATCGCTTTTTTTCATTGCCAAACATGTGTTGAAAAAGGCTTTTCGCTCCAAGCAGCATAGAGCCGGTCCAGGAGCATCTTTTTCACAGGAAAAACGAAATGGAGGGATACCATGGAGGATAAGACGCGCTATATTATTCGCGATTTGCTTCCTCTGTACCGGGAAGGACTGCTGAGCGAAGAGACCGCGAAGTGGTTTGAGGAGCAGGTCAAAAACAACCCGGAATACAAAAAGCTGGCGACAGAAACCCCGCTTCCAAAGAAAATCATCGATCACAGGCTTTCTCTTTATCAGATCTTGTTTACGGCCATTTCTTTTTTTCTCGCGATCAAAACGTCGCTTTTAAATGGAAGCTTTGGCTTCATATTATGGTATGCGGTCCTTGGCCTCTTCATCTATCTGTTCTACCGGAATGTTAGAATTGTTTTCCTGCTCTCATTTGTTCCGATTTTCATTTGGGGAGTTGCCGATTCGCTTGCAGAACTCGCCGGCGGGGAGGCCATCGGGGGAACGACGCTTGGGGAATATGTGATCAGCTCGATTTGCGGGGCGGTCTGGCTCGCCGTGATTCACTGTTTATTCGCCATTGTCGGAAGCTTTATCGGCTGGCTGTGCATCAAACTGGCAGAAAGCGGGTCATGTCATGAAAAAGAAAATCGTATATAGTGTGCTCCTTTTCATTACCGTAGCTTTCGTACTTGCCGCATACAATTCATTTAACGGCAACCCGGTAAGCGGGATGTTGTCGAAAAAAGCGCTGGAGCGTTATTTGGCAGAGCGCTATCCTGACAAGGAGCTGGAAATTGAAGAGGGCGTATACAACTTTAAGTTTGCGGAATATGTGTTTGATGTCACGGAAGTTGGCGATCAAACAAGAACGTATCAGTTCACGCTTACGGGGTTTTTCAAACCGGAGGTCAACATTGACGGCATTCACGATGCGAATCTTGATGAGCAGTTGATGAAGCGGCTGGGCGGCGAAGCTTCAAAAGAACTGAAAGCAGTTTTAGAGCGAAAAGTGAGGCATCTCGTGGACGCCGACGTTTATCTGGAGGTTTTAAAGGACAAACTCGCAGATAACGCAAAATGGAGCAAAGACATCAAGCTCGATGGACCGATGCAAATCGAACTTGTACTGGATGCGGCAGACAGCAATCAGGAAGACATTTATCGCGCCGCGAAAACGGTTCAGCATGTTTTGAAAGATCAAGGATATGATTATGAATATGTCAATATCAACGCAAATGATTTTGCTGGAGAGGACACAAAAGATATGGAAAGCGGTTATGTCAAATATGCCGTATCGTTTGAAAAAGGCGCTGATATCAAGCTCAGCGATGTTGAAACACTCAATCAATAAACCATTCACCCCTATTTCCTGCGATTGGAGATAGGGATTTATTCTTTTTTCATTCCGCTGCAAAAAGAGACGACCGTCTGTTTCACAAATGCGTCTTTTACAATTTTTTGAAATCGGCCTGCAGCAAGCGCATTTGAGGAGAAAAATCCGTATAAAGTTGTCAGAAACACGAAAGCCTGCGAACCTGCATCACCTGCTTTGACCAGGTCTTTCTTTTGCATTGCGACAATATAATCTATCACATAACGAAGGAGTTCTTCCGTGTGCTCCAAAATAAAACCAAACAGATCAGAAAGCCTTTCTCCCTCTTGGACGGCGATAAGATACAGCGGTTTGTTGTTTTCCATGAGCTGCAGATAGGATTCGGCAATCAGCGTTAAATCTTTTTCCAAATCCCATGTAATGCTGTTTTCAAAGATCGTTTTAAAGGCGGGGATATATGAAAATTTTTGAACGGCGGCTTCCAAAAGTCCTTTTTTTGTTTTGAAATGCCGGTAAACCGTCATTTCGCTTACGCCTGCAGAAAGGGCGATATCCTTGATCGTCACTGATGTAAATCCGTCATTTTGCATTAAGTCCAAGGCAGCAGAAATAATCCGGTCGTTCGTCTCTTGCATGCATGAATCCCTCCATTTTATGATAGTTAGTAGTAACTAACATCAGTCTAAACAGGCGGCATTTGCATGTCAAGCTGTTTAAAAATGGACGAAAAGGAGTTTTACAGATGGCAAACGTATTAATCGTAAACTTTCCGGCAGAAGGTCACGTCAATCCAACTTTAGGCATCACAAAGGCCTTTGTTGACAGGGGAGACAATGTTCATTACATTACAACGGAAATATTTAAAGACAGGTTGGAAGGTGTAGGTGCGACTGTCCATCTGCATGAAGATTTGCTTAGAACCGCGAGCATCGATCCGGGGTCTCCTTCCGGTCTTCTTTCGTTTTTGAAGATTCACCTGCGGACATCGCTGTATATATTGGAGGTCGTGAAGGAACTGGCCAAAAGCATTCAGTTTGATTTCGTTTATTATGATACATTCTGTGCGGGGGAACTGGTCAGGGATTATTTAAATATCCCGGGAGTCGCGTCATCTGCTTCATTCCTATTCGGAGAGGAGCATCTGGATATTCTGCCGCTGCACCCGGATTCGGGCGTGCCGCTCAAAATGGACAAAGAATGTGAAGACCTGCTTGCCGAGATCAAAGAAACATACGGAGTGTCCCCGCGCCATGTCTCTCAATTTATGAGCAACCGGGCTGAGTTGACCGTCGTGTATACTAGCCGTTATTTCCAGCCTGAGAGCGGCCGGTACGGGGATGACTATTTGTTTATCGGCCCGAGCTTTCCGAAACGGCTGGACAAAAAGCACGACTTTCCGCTTGAGAAGCTAAAGGAGAAGAGGGTCATTTATATTTCAATGGGCACGGTTTTGGACAAAACGGCGGAATTTTTCAACTTGTGCATTGATGCGTTTTCTTGTTTTGAAGGCATCGTGGTGATAGCGGCGGGAGAAAGAGCCGACTTCTCGCATTTGAAGGATGTTCCCGAAAACTTCATCATAGCCCCTTATGTTCCGCAGCTTGAAGTGTTGAAAGAAACGGATGTATTCATTACCCATGGAGGAATGAACAGCGTAAATGAAAGCATCCATTTTCAGGTTCCGATGGTCGTCGTGCCCCATGATAAGGATCAGCCGATGATCGCCGCGCGGCTTGCTGAATTGAATGCAGGCTATACGATTTTCAAAGACAAGCTTGATGCGAACACATTGCGGCACGCTGCAGATCAAGTATTGAACAACAGCCTATATAAAGAAAACATTCAAAAAATCGAAGAGAGCTTCCAGAGCAGCATGGAGATAAACGAAGCGCTTAAAGTTATTGATCAATATGCCGCCCAAAAAGCAAACCGCTAACCGGTTTGCTTTTTTTTGCTAATTGCGATGCATAATTCGCCTGAAAAAGAAAAAAATAGAATGAATAAATTTTGAGAAAGGGTGTTGTGCAATGCGCAAATTATGGCTGTCTTTATTGGTAATCGCGCCGTTGTCCTTCTTCGCCCCGCTTTCTGAGGCGCATGGGGAAACGCGCGATCTTACAGAGCAGCAAAAAAATGAACTGGCTTCGATGCAAAGGGATATTATGGAGAAGAAAAAACAGCTGATCAACAAGTATGTCGAGTACGGAATTATCGATCAAGAGAGAGGGAAAGAGATCAAATCCCATATTGAGCAACGCTATGAAAAAGAGAAAAAGAACGGGTTTATGCCGAAGTGGCATCATGACAAGGAAAAGAAGTTCTATAAACATCATATGCCATAAAAACGCATGCCTCGGAATGACAGCGTCAATTTCTTCGTGACAAAAGTGTAAAGACAGGTGTAAACTAATACTCATGTAAAATCAGCTAAGAGGTGAGTGAGTATGAAGAACAACCGTCCGGCTTCCGAGCGGAAGCTGCTCGGCGTTGCTGGTCTCGGCTGGCTTTTTGATGCCATGGACGTCGGAATATTGTCGTTTATTATCGCTGCTTTACACAAGGAATGGAAATTGACGCCTGAAGAGATGAGCTGGATCGGCAGCATCAACTCAATCGGCATGGCTGTCGGGGCTTTTTTATTCGGGCTATTGGCCGATCGCATCGGCCGTAAAAACGTATTTATCATTACCCTGCTGTTTTTCTCGGTGGGCAGCGGCTTATCTGCTTTTACAACGACACTTGCGGCATTTTTGGTTTTGCGCTTTGTTGTCGGCATGGGGCTGGGAGGAGAGCTTCCGGTCGCATCAACGCTCGTATCGGAGACCGTTGCCCCCGAGCGGCGGGGAAGGGTCGTCGTCCTGCTGGAAAGCTTTTGGGCATTCGGCTGGCTGGCCGCAGCACTGATTTCGTATTTTATTATTCCGCATTACGGCTGGCAGATCGCCTTGCTCATTACCGCGCTTCCGGCGTTTTATGCGCTGTATCTGCGCCTGGCGCTTCCCGACTCGCCAAAATACGGCACGATTGCTAAAGAGCGGAAGCCGTCCATCGTTGACAATATAAAAAGCGTCTGGTCCGCCCGCTTCGTCCGTCCGACGGCGATGCTGTGGATCGTCTGGTTTTGCGTCGTTTTTTCCTATTACGGGATGTTTTTATGGCTGCCGAGCGTGATGGTCATGAAAGGATTCAGCATGATTCAAAGCTTTGAATATGTATTGGTCATGACTTTGGCCCAGCTGCCCGGCTATTTCTCGGCCGCCTGGCTGATCGAGAAAGCCGGCCGGAAAATGGTCCTCATTCTTTACCTACTCGGAACAGCCGCCAGCGCCTACTTTTTCGGAACGGCCGAGTCGCTCGCCCTCCTGTTGGCGGCAGGAATGTTTTTATCATTCTTCAACCTTGGCGCATGGGGAGCGCTTTACGCGTATACGCCTGAGCAGTACCCGACGCAGATCAGGGGGACCGGCGCCGGAATGGCCGCTGCGTTCGGCAGAATCGGCGGGATTTTGGGGCCGCTCCTTGTGGGCAGTCTCGTCAGCCAAGGCACATCGCTTTCTGTCATTTTCCTGATCTTCTGCCTGGCGGTTTTGGCAGCCGTCGGCGCGGTTCTCTTTTTGGGAACGGAAACGAAGCAGCAAGAGCTTGCTTAGTTGTGCGAAGGGCGTAAAGAGGGATCGGAAAAGGATAAACATCGCTTAAAGACGTTGAGAGAAGGTGAGCCGCACCTTCTCTTTTTGTGAAAATAGTACTATTGATGCAAAAGCCTGAACAGAATAGAATCGTAATAAGAACAAAATATCGGCGGGTTTGTTACTGGTAAAGCAGGCAAGACCTAAAATATGACGAAGGACCCACTCCTTTCAGTGCGCTTTCTTGCGCCTATCGGCAGACGTCCTTCGCATGTTTTAGGTCTTTTTTCGTTCTTTGGCCGGCGCGTTTTTCCCGAATGTCACATTTTTCATTTTGATCGCTGGCTGCTCATTTGATAGGATAAAAAAATTGAAGGAGGAGACACCGGTTATGGAGCATAAAGAAATCGCAAAAGAACTGTTGTCCAGGATCGGCGGCAGCGAAAACGTCATCGATATCAGCCACTGTACGACAAGGCTGCGTTTCAATGTCAAAGATGATACAAAAATAGATATTGCCTCTATCGAAAAGCTGGAGCACGTGCAGGGGACTTTTTTTAGGTACGGCTTATTTCAAATCATTTTCGGAGCGGGCACCGTTAATAAAATCTACAAAGAAATGCTTCAATTATGTGAACCGGCTCCTATAGAGAAGGAAATAAAACCTCAATCTCGAATGAATCGTTTTACGAGATTTGCAAAAACGTTGTCTGATATATTCGTCCCGATCATTCCGGCAATGGTCGCAAGCGGGCTGATCAAGGGGCTGATCGGGGTCCTCAAGGAATTTGGACTAAGCGCAGCGGACGTCCCGGCTATGAAAATGCTCGATATTTTTTCGAGTTCCGCATTTATCATTCTCCCCGTGCTGCTTGGATTCAGCGCGGCGAAGCAGTTTGGTGCGAATCCGTATCTGGGGGCGGTCATCGGCGGTATTCTCACCCACCCGGATTTGCTCGATCCTTCATTGCTCGGCAGCAAAGCACTGCCATCCGTTGATGTTTTCGGGCTTGAAGTGCCATTGATCGGATATCAGGAGACGGTCATCCCGATTCTGTTGTCCGTTTATATCATGAGCTGCATTGAAAAGCTGCTGAAAAAAATCGTTCCCCGCTCTTTGGATTTGCTTGTCATTCCATTTGTAACGGTGATGATTACAGGGTTTGCCGCACTGTTTATCATGGGGCCTGTTTCTTTATTCATCGGCCGTTTGATGAGTGAAAGCCTGGGCTTTGTTTATCAATATGCGGGACCGGTTGCCGGCCTGTTATTTGGCGGACTTTACTCATTGATCGTCCTGAGCGGCCTGCATCACAGCTTTTATGTGATCGAAGCCTCGCTGCTTGCAGATCCCGAATACGGCGTCAACTTTTTGCTTCCGATCTGGTCGATGGCCAACGTCGCTCAAGGGGGAGCCGGGCTTGCCGCATTTATTAAAACGAAAAACGCCGATATCAAAAAGATTGCGATACCCGCCTCACTTACCGCCTTTCTCGGAATCGTCGAACCCGTGATGTTCGGCGTCAATTTAAAATATCTCAGGCCGTTTATCGGTGCAGCGATCGGCGGCGCGCTTGGCGGTGCATATGTGACCTTCGTCCACGTCGCCGCCAATTCATACGGGCTGACCGGCATTCCGATGATTTCGATCATTTTGCCGCTCGGAACCGCCAATCTTGTTCATTACTTGATCGGTTTTGCGATTGCCGCGGTTTCTGCGTTCGTTGCGACGCTGTGTCTTGGCTTGAAAGAGGAAAAAGAATAATTCCGTTTTCATTACCAAAACAGGGATGAAAGGAAGGCAGCTATGAAAATCAAGAAAATCTTAAATAACAACGCGCTGGTAGTGAAAGACCGTGATGAAGAAAAAATCGTGCTGGGGTCCGGAATCGCCTTTCAGAAAAAGAAAAATGATGTCGTGGACAGGTCTAAAATCGAAAAAATCTTTGTCAAGAAAGATTCAACAGAGTACCGCCAGTTTAAGAATATATTAAAAACGCTTCCGGAGGATCACATTCAGATTGCAGAGGACATCATCTCTCATGCGGAAAAGGAGCTGGGGATTAAAATCCACGAACGGATCCATGTTGCTTTCTCAGACCACCTGTCGTTTGCGATTGAACGCCTCAGCAAAGGAATGGTCATCAAAAATCCGCTTCTTCATGAAGTCAAAGTCCTATATACGAAAGAATTCCAAATCGGACGCTGGGCGAAAGCGCTCATTAAAGAGAAGCTTCACATCGACATTCCCGAGGATGAAGTCGCAAACATCGCTTTACATATACATACCGCCAAAACAAACGCCGGGGATATGACCAAAACGCTCGACCTTACGACAATGATCAGGGATATCATCAGAATCATCGAAAACAGATTGAACATCACGATCAAAGACGAAACGATTTCATATGAAAGGCTTGTCACGCATCTCCGCTTTGCGATTCAGCACGTCGAAGCGGGTGAGACCTTTTATGAACTTGATGCTGACATGATGGACCTGATTAAAAAGAGGTTCAGACAAGCCTTTTTGTGCGCGCGCGAAATCGGGGAATTCGTCAAAAAAGAGTACGGGTTTGAATTTCCGGAAAAGGAATTATGCTATATTTCAATGCATATTCAAAGGTTTTACCAGCGGTCGGTTTAACCTTATGAGAAAACACCGGCAGTCTGAGCCGGTGTTTTTTATTGGACGAGCATGCCTTTAGCGACTGCATCGGCTTTCTCTTTGCCCTTTAACAATTCAGCCAGCTTTAAGGCAAACGGGATCGTTGTCGCAGGCCCGCGGGAGGTAATGATATTCCCGTCTATCACGACGTTTTCATCTGTGACGATGTCCGCTCCTGTAAGCTCCTTCTCAACGCCGGGGTAGCAGGTTGCTTTTTTGCCGCTGACAAGCCCCGTTTTTCCAAGCGTCATCGTCGCGGCGCAAATGGCGGCAACGTATGTTCCGGATGCTGCGGCTTCTTTTAAAGTCTCATGCAGGGCATCATGCTCAAGCATTTTTTTGCTTCCCACGTTTCCACCCGGCAGAATCAGCATGTCCGCTGCACGAAAGTCGGCGTCGTCAAACATTTTGTCGGCTTCAACGACGATGCCGTGTCCGCCTTGGACGCTTCGTTCTGGATCGAGGGAGACGGTGACGGTTTCCACTTCCGCCCTCCGTAAAATATCAATCGTTGCAATCGCTTCGATTTCTTCAAATCCGTCAATTAAAAAGACATATGCTTTTGTCATGGAATCGACCTCCTTACTCTCCATTCTAACGGCCAAAAAGTTTTTCTGGCAAATCATTCGTAGACAAAACGAGACGCGGGTCTCATTTTGTTTCTTTTTTCGCCCGTCTCTTTGAGAGCCATCTGCGGCGGAGCGGCTTTTTTTATGTTGGCACGATTTTTGCTTAATAAAAAGTGAGCGATAAAAGATAGGGAGGTTTTGCATAATGGAAGCGGCATTGACAAAGGAAAAAGCGGAATGGATGTACAAAAAAATGCTCGAAATCCGCAAATTTGAAGACAAGGTGCATGAGCTGTTCGCCCAGGGAATATTGCCGGGATTTGTCCACCTTTATGCTGGGGAAGAAGCGGTGGCGGTCGGCGTCTGCGCCCATTTAAACGACAAAGACAGCATCACGAGCACGCACCGCGGTCACGGGCATTGCATCGCAAAAGGGTGCGACATCAAAGGAATGATGGCTGAGATCTACGGAAAAGCGACAGGGCTTTGCAAGGGCAAGGGAGGATCGATGCACATCGCAGACTTTGACAAAGGAATGCTCGGCGCAAACGGGATTGTCGGCGGCGGTTTTCCGTTGGCCTGCGGGGCTGCTCTTACAGCCAAATATAAAGGCGAGAAAAATGTAAGCGTTTGCTTCTTTGGTGACGGCGCAAACAATCAAGGCACTTTCCACGAAGGGATCAATCTCGCTGCCATCTGGAAGCTGCCCGTTATCTTCGTTGCCGAAAATAACGGCTACGGCGAAGCGACGCCGTTTTCCTACGCGTCGAGCTGCAAAGCGATCGCCGACCGTGCCGCGGGCTACGGAATTCCAGGCGTACAAGTGGATGGAAAAGACGTGATGGCCGTCTATCAAGCGGCCGAAGAGGCGGTAAAACGGGCGAAGAACGGCGAAGGCCCGACGTTAATCGAATGCATCACATATCGCAATTACGGTCATTTTGAAGGGGATGCCCAGCGCTACAAGACGAGCGAAGAAAAACTGGAGCATCAAGAAGAAAAAGATGCGATCTCCATTTTCAGACGCGAATTGCTGGCAAGTCAGAAGCTGACTGAAGAGGAGCTTGACCGGATTGAAACATCTGTCGCAAAAGCGGTAGAGGAAGCGGTCGAGTTCAGCGAAAAAAGCCCGTATCCTGATCAGGCCGAACTGCTGACAGACGTGTATGTTTCCTATTAATCGATTCAAAGGGGGAATTGAAAAATGGCGAGAGTATTAAGCGTGTCAGGCGCGCTCAATGAAGCGATCAAACTGGCGATGAGAAAAGACGCCGATGTTATTTTAATGGGGGAAGACGTCGCCGGCGGAGCGAACGTCGACCACCTGCAGGATGATGAAGCGTGGGGCGGCGTGCTTGGCGTGACAAAGGGGCTCGTTCAGGAATTCGGAAGGGAACGGGTTCTCGATACGCCGATCAGTGAAGCTGGGTATATCGGCGCTGCAATGGCTGCCGCTTCAACGGGTCTCAGGCCGATCGCCGAATTGATGTTCAATGATTTTATCGGCACCTGTTTGGACCAGGTGCTGAACCAAGGTGCGAAGTTCCGCTATATGTTCGGCGGAAAAGCGGAGGTGCCGATAACGATCAGAACAACGCACGGGGCTGGCTTCAGAGCGGCTGCCCAGCATTCGCAAAGCCTGTATGCCCTTTTTACAAGCATTCCGGGGCTGAAGGTGGTCGTACCTTCTGCTCCTTATGATGCCAAAGGCTTGCTGCTTGCGGCGATTGAAGATCAAGATCCCGTCATCTTCTTTGAAGACAAAACATTATACAACATGACCGGTGATGTCCCTGAAGGTTATTACACGCTTCCGATCGGCAAGGCAGACGTGAAGCGGGAAGGTTCTGACGTGACGATCTTCGCCGTCGGCAAACAGGTCAACACGGCTTTAGAAGCAGCAGAACAGCTTGCGGCCCGGGGAATCGAGGCGGAAGTCCTTGATCCGCGCAGCTTGTCGCCGCTTGATGAAGAGGCGATTCTGGCTTCAGTAGAAAAAACAAACCGGCTCGTGATCGTTGATGAAGCGAATCCGAGGTGCGGCATCGCCGCGGATATCGCCTCCCTGGTCGCAGATAAGGGATTTGATTTGCTGGACGCCCCGATCAAAAAGGTGACGGCGCCGCACACACCTGTCCCGTTTTCGCCGCCGCTTGAAGACATCTATCTGCCGACGCCTGACAAGGTAATGAACACCGTTTTGGAGCTTGTTGGAGAGACATCGTCTCAAGGCGTGTGACATTAAGAAAGGAGAGAGAAAACATGGCCGTCGAAGTTGTCATGCCAAAGCTTGGAATGTCAATGAAAGAAGGGATCGTGTCCGCCTGGAATAAAAAAGCCGGGGAAGCCGTTGAAAAAGGAGAAAGCATCGCTAGCATCAACTCTGAAAAGATCGAAATGGACATCGAGTCGCCGGCAAAAGGGACCGTTTTAGAAATTAAAGTGCCTGAAGGAGAAGGTGTGCCGCCGGGAACCGTCATCTGCTGTATCGGCGATGAAAGCGAACAGGCCCCAAAAGAAAAGGAACCGAAACCGGCGGGAGAACGCCTGAAAATTTCTCCAGCCGCCCGTAAAATCGCTGAAGGCGCAAACGTGGACATTCATTCGATACAGGGCACTGGACCGGGCGGAAGGATTACGAAGGCTGATGTTTTAAAGGCGCTTCCTGAAGCGCCGAAAACACAGCCGGCCAAAAAGGATCAGCAGCCTGTAAACACGATGAGGAAGACGATCGCCGCAAGGATGACAGAAAGCCTGCAAAACAGCGCACAGCTTACCATCACGATGAAAGCCGATGTAACCAAACTGACCGCCCTGCAGCATCAGCTTAATGAAACGGCCAAAACAAAATATGATACAAAGCTGACGCTGACCGATTTTGCCGCAAGGGCGGCGACGCTTTCGCTATTGGAGCACCCTGAGATGAACAGCTCATATCAAGACGAAAGGCTTTCGGTTTATGAACACGTCCATTTAGGAATTGCGGCCGCATTGGACGGCGGTTTGGCGGTTCCCGTCATCCGCCATGCCGAGCGCCTGCCGTTAATTGAACTGGCAAAAAAAATAAAATGGTACGCTGAAAAAGCACGCGAAGGCCGGCTTCTTCACGATGAGATTGAAGGTTCAACTTTTACGATCACAAACCTGGGCGCGTACGGAGTCGAGCATTTCACGCCGATCTTGAATCCGCCTGAGGCGGGGATCCTCGGAATCGGCCGGATGTACGAAGCGCCCGTTTACAAGGAAGGGGAATTGTGCAAAAGCGATATCCTTCCGCTGAGCCTGACGTTTGATCATCGGGCGCTCGACGGGGCGCCGGCCGCGGCGTTTCTGACAACCGTAAAAACGTATTTGGAAAACCCTGCATCGATTCTTTTATAGAAAGAAGGTGAAAACATGACACTCGCCATAATCGGAGGAGGACCGGGAGGATATGTGGCGGCGATTACGGCCGCCCGCCTCGGCAGGGAAGTCATATTGATTGACCGCGGGCCATTGGGAGGAACGTGTCTGAACGAAGGCTGCATCCCGACAAAAGCGCTGCTTGAAAGCGCGGATGTGTATGAAAAAATCAAGGCGGCCAATGAGTTCGGCATTGATCTGCCGCAAGAAGGAGCCGTCATTCGATGGCAGGGCGTTCAGAAGCGAAAAACGGCGATCGTCCAAAAGCTTTTAGGAGGCATCACCTATTTAATGAACAAAAACAGGATCAAGGTGCTGAACGGAAAAGCGTCTTTTCTCTCCGAACGCGACATCCTTGTGGAAGGAGAAGGGCAGAGGGAGGTCGTCAAAGCTGATCAAGCGATCATCGCCTCGGGTTCTGAATCGGCGGAGCTACCGTTCGCCCCTTTTGACGGGAAGTGGATCATCCATAGCAGCGATGCCATGGCGCTTCCGTCCATTCCCGACACGATTTTCATCATCGGAGGAGGCATCATCGGCTGCGAATTTGCGAGCATTTTCAGCAGAATGGGCGCTAAAGTCGTCATCGCTGAGAAAGCCGGGCAGATTCTGCCTGAAGAGGACCCTGACATCGCCGCATTTTTGCGCAGCAAGCTTGAACAATCCGGAGTCGACGTCATGACATCCGTATCTGTTGAACGGCTTGATCACATTCAGAAGAAAGCTTTTTTGAACAATGGAGTAGAAATCGGTGCGGACGTTTGTTTAATCGCGATTGGCCGGAAGCCGAGGGTGTCGGATTTAAACCTTGATCATATCGGAATTCAATATGACAGCAGGGGCATTTACGTTAATCAGCATATGCAAACGAACCTTCCGCATATCTATGCCTGCGGGGATGTGACGGGCGGCGTACAGCTTGCACACGCCGCCTTTCACGAAGGGAAAATCGCCGCTTCCCACGCTTCAGGCAAAGACGTGCAGGCAAGCGGCGAGATCATCCCGCGCTGCATCTATACTTCACCTGAAATCGCCGGCGTCGGGCTGAATGAAAAGAAAGCAAGGGAACGATATGGCGATATTCGGGTGGGAGAGTTTTCGTTTTCCGCAAATGGGAAAGCGCTTATCTTACACGAACCTGTCGGCAAGGTGAAAATCATCACGGAGCCGGAATATAACGAGATCGTCGGCGTATCCATCATCGGGCCGAATGCCACCGAACTGATCGGGCAGGCATCCATTATGATGCATGCCGAGATGACGGCTGACGCAATGGAGAATTTGATCGCCGCACATCCGACTCTTTCAGAAACGATTCACGAAGCATTACTGCAAACCACGGGGCAGGCCGTCCATTGCTGATGCATCTAAAAAAGCAATGTTGAAAGCGCTTTTATAATTCTCTATAATGAGAAAAAAGCCTTTAGGAGAGGATGGAATGAATCCGACGCCCTGCTATTTAAATACGTGGAAGCGCTTCATTCAGGAGGGGCTGCTTGACAGGTCCCGCCTGAACAAAAGAGTCATGGAATCATGGTACCGCTGTAAAAATGCAAATGTGAATCCGTATTTAGATAAAGGACGGTCGATATTGCAAAAGGATTTGTTCAACGCTCAAAAACAGAAGCATTCCGAATTTTTTGAGGCCGCCCTGCCTTATTTGAAAAAGATCAGCCTTGAATTGGAAGAATCGGAAATGATGGCTCTTCTCATCGATGCGGACGGCTATGTGCTAAGCTTGGCGGGAAGCAAAAGAACGCTTGAAGAAGCAAGAAAAATCAATTTTGTCGAAGGGGTGTGCTGGACAGAAACGGAAGTCGGTACAAACGCAATCGGTACGGCGCTTGAAATCGGCGAGGCCGTCTCGATTAACGGAACAGAGCATTACTCCGTCGCCTCCCATCAATGGAGCTGTTCAGCCGCCCCGATCCGGCATGAGGACGGAACGACCTTAGGCATCATTGACATTTCCTGTCTCGCTGACAGGCGGCACCCTTTTATGCTCGGCATGGCAGCGACCGCGGCCCATGCCATTGAACGCGAAATCAATGTCCGCTCAAAACGAAAAGAAGTGGAACTCGTCAACCGTTGTCTTGAGATCATCGATGCTGATGAACCGTTTATCGTCTGCAATGATAAAAAAGCGATCGTTTCGGCAAGCAAGCCGGTGCGCGAACGTTTTTCAGACTGGCGCGGCATGAATGTCAATGAATTGCTTAGCCGAGGGTGTTACACCCGCTCGGAACAGAAAATTGTCTCAGACATAAACGGAGAGCCGCTCGGAACCTCAATCTCATTGAGAGAAGCCCCGCAAAAAGAACATACCGGAACATTTATATCCTATTTCAGCTATAGAGGAGCCGCAGGTACAAGCGAGGTATTTCAAAAGGCGCTCAACGAAATGAAAATGGCAGCAAATACGGATGCCAACGTATACATATGGGGGGAAACAGGTTCTGGAAAAGAATTGGCGGCAAGGGCGATCCATGAGGGGAGCGCCAGAAGAAACGGCCCTTTTATTGCCGTAAATTGCGGCGCCATTCCCGAAAGCTTAATGGAAAGCGAACTGTTCGGTTATGCGGAAGGCGCGTTTACCGGGGCGAAACGCCGCGGCTCAAAAGGGAAATTTGAGCAGGCTGACAAAGGAACGATCTTCTTGGATGAAATCGGAGAAATCCCCCATGCGATGCAAGTTGCGCTGTTAAGGATCATCGAGGAGCGGAAGGTCACCCCGATCGGCGGCACTCATGAAATTCCTTTGGACATCAGAATCATTTCTGCAACCCATCGCGATATAACCGAGCTTTTACGAAAAGGGAAGATTCGCAAAGATTTGTACTACCGCCTTCATGTCTACCCCGTCAACATTCCGCCGCTGAGGGAACGGAAAGAAGATATTCCCGATTTGTTCACCCATTACAAAAAGAAGCATCAGTGGAATGCCGAATGTCCTGATCATTTTTTTCGGCGGCTTGAAGCATACCATTGGCCTGGAAACATTCGTGAACTTTTCAATGTTTTTGAACGTCTGAGAGTGTTGTTTCCTTCCGGAGGAATGATCTGCGAGGCCGATTATGAACCGGTCCTGAGCGCGCTTGACTGGCAAAGCTCAGAACCGCCTGCCGCAGATCGCTGTTCAAGCGCCCCGCTTACATTCAGGGAGCATATCCAAAAACATATGATGATGGAGGCTTTGCAAAAAACGAAAGGCAATGTGACAAAGGCCGCAAAGCTGGCAGGCATTCCGAGAAGCACGTTCTACAAGCGCCTGCAAAAGTATAATTTATAGCTATCCTCTCGGCGCCCAAAGCATGATGCATACACCCGCTAAACAGATGACAGCCCCGACCCAGTCATAGAGGTCAGGGGTTTTTTTGTCGACCCACCAGCCCCACAGAACGGCAAGAATGATAAACACACCTCCGTAGGCGGCATACACGCGGCCGAATGACGGGAACTTCTGCAACGTTGGGATGATCCCGTAGGCGATTAAAATCAGGCTTCCGCAAATTCCGTACCAAGCCGGCTTGGACTCCCTCAGCCACAGCCAAACAAGATAGCCCCCGCCGATTTCAGCCAAACCCGCGAGCAGAAATAATAGCAGTGCAATCAGCATAAACGAAACACTCCAATTACGATGTCTTACACTGATTGTACAATAATCCCATGGGAAATTTCCCGCTTTCCGTGAAAATAAACAGAACACGATTATAGGAACTGTCTGCCCCAAACCTGTTGGATGCCGATGTAAAGCGTGATATAAGTAACATGTAAACGCTTATAAGGGGGCAATAAAATGAACAAATCGTATTCGATCGTCATAGCCGGAGGAGGAAGCACTTTTACCCCGGGAATCGTTTTGATGCTGCTGGACAATCTTGATGACTTTCCGATCTCCCGCCTGAAGCTTTACGATAATGACGAGGAGCGCCAAAACAAAATCGCAGGCGCCTGTGAAGTGTTGATTAAAGAAAGGGCGCCTCATATTGAATTTTTGGCGACGACTGATCCGAAAGAAGCGTTTTCTGAGGTCGATTTTGTGATGGCTCATATCAGGGTCGGAAAATATGCGATGAGGGAGCTCGACGAAAAAATCCCTCTGAAATACGGAGTTGTCGGCCAGGAAACGTGCGGACCGGGAGGAATCGCCTATGGAATGAGATCCATCGGCGGCGTTCTCGAGCTGATCGATTATATGGAGACCTATTCTCCTGATGCGTGGATGCTCAACTATTCCAATCCGGCTGCCATTGTCGCCGAGGCGACGAGAAGGCTGCGCCCGACTTCAAAAGTGCTGAACATATGCGATATGCCGATCGGCATTGAAGACAGAATGGCCCAAATCCTTGGATTATCTTCCCGGAAAGAAATGGTCGTCCGTTATTACGGCCTCAATCATTTTGGCTGGTGGACGTCAATCTGTGACAAGGCCGGAAACGATCTGATGCCGGCGATCAAGGAACACGTCGGGAAGTTCGGCTACATTCCGAAAAACGAACAAGAACAAGCAGAAGCAAGCTGGAATGATACCTTCAAAAAGGCCCGTGAAGTCTACCAGCTTGATCCGGATACGCTGCCAAACACATATTTGCAATATTATTTCTACCCGGATGATATGGTGAAAAAATCGAATCCCGATTTTACCCGGGCGAACGAAGTCATGGAGGGCAGGGAAAAATTCATTTTCGGCGAATGCGAAAAAATCGTCAGGGCGCAATCGTCTGCAGACAGCCAAATCAAAATTGATGACCATGCTTCATATATCGTCGACCTTGCCCGTGCGCTCGCATATAATACGGGGGAACGGATGCTGTTAATCGTTGAAAACAACGGCACGATCGAAAACTTTGATCCAACGGCGATGGTTGAGGTACCGTGCATCGTCGGCAAAAACGGGCCTGAGCCGATCACGGTCGGCCGGATTCCGCAGTTCCAAAAAGGACTGATGGAGCAGCAGGTATCCGTTGAAAAGCTGGTTGTCGAAGCGTGGATTGAAAAGTCGTATCAAAAACTGTGGCAGGCGCTGACGTTGTCTAAGACGGTTCCAAACGCACGAACGGCAAAGCTCATTTTAGACGACCTGGTTGAAGCAAACAAAGATTACTGGCCGCCGCTGGCAGAGAAAAACCTTCAGCCGTCATAAAGGACGTCGCGTTTTACATGCCAACCGGCAGTTGATTCATTGCTTGGCATAACCCCCATTTTTTCTCGTATTTTATATAATAAAAATAGAGAAAAAATGGGGTGAACATGATGCAATTGGAAGAATTGATGAACAAGCATTATAAAAAACTAAATGAAAATGATTTTCATATTTTGAAATATATTTTGAATCATCAGGATACCTGCTACAAGCTAGGCATAAATGAACTGGCTAAAAAGTGCAATGTATCACGCACTTCTATTTTAAGGCTTTCTCAAAAGCTTGATTTCAGCGGATACAGCGAATTTCGGGTGTTTTTGAAATGGGAGGCGGAGAAGCGGGCGGAAGAGCGGGATGAATGCCGTTCTTTCGAAGGGCTGATGAGGGATATGGAAGCCAGCATGAAATATTTAAAAAATACGGATATGCGGAAGATGTGCAAACTGATTGACGAAGCAGACCGTATTTTTGTGTACGGCTCCGGCACGGCCCAAACTTCCTGCGCTTGTGAGCTGCAGCGCATGTTTATACCCCGGCACAGGTATTTGATGGTCATCAAAGATCAAATCGAATTCGAAATGATGATGTCTGATTTTACCGATCAAGATCTTATCATCATCATTTCGCTGTCCGGGGAAACCCCGTCTCTGATTCCGCAAGCCCAAACGCTCTCTGCCAAAGGGATTCCGTTTATTTCCCTGACCAACCTGAAAAATAATTTACTCGCTCAATTGACGCCGTACAACCTCTATGCGACGAGCCAGCCTGTAACGATTTCTTCTCATACAGAACTGACGGCGTTTGCTCCTTTTTTTCTCGTCGGGGAAGCGTTGTTTCGCAGTTATATCGATTACACTGAAGAAAAGAACCGGACCGAAAAAAATCATGTTTAACAAACAAGGGGGGGTTTACATTGATGCAAAAAGTGCAACGATTCGGCAGCGCCATGTTTGTTCCGGTCTTGTTATTTGCGTTTGCGGGAATCGTCGTGGGACTGAGCACTTTATTTAAAAACGAGCAGCTGATGGGAGCGATCGCCCGGCCTGACACCTTTTGGTATCAATGCTGGTATATCATTGAGGAAGGGGGCTGGACCGTATTTAGGCAGATGCCGCTGTTGTTCGCGGTCGGCATTCCGATCGCACTCGCGAAAAAAGCTCAGGCGCGCGCATGTTTGGAAACGCTTACTACCTATTTGACCTTTAACTACTTTATCAGCGCCATCCTCACCGTTTGGGGCGATTTTTTCGGCGTAGACATGAGCAAGGAAGCCGGGGGAACCAGCGGACTTGCAGAAATTGCAGGCATCAAAACCCTTGACACAAACATCATTGGCGCGATTTTGATTTCTTCTATTGTCGTGTATATCCACAACCGCTACTTTGATAAAAAGC
>NZ_JBALMR010000048.1:0-36008 GCF_036963165.1 Bacillus sp. JJ675
TGACAGGGTGCAGATCAGTTGAACTTCTGGTTTTTCTTATATAAAATGAAATATAACGCTTACATCGCAAGAGAATGATAGAGAAGGAGGGCTATTCGCGTGAGTGTCGGCATGTTAAAAATGTGGTTTGCCCTGGGATCGATGGGCCTGATGTTCTTAGCGGTGATCGCCATTTACATCAGCAGGTATAAATTTAAAAACCGTTTTTTGAAAATCGCCGCTTCGTTCCTGGCGTATACCTGCATGCTCATATCCGGCGTCATCGTCTTTATCGTTGTCTTCAGCGGCCCTGTCAATGACTAATGCTTAAAAGGAAGATCCATATGAAAAAAATAAACGCATTGCTCGCATTTATATTCACAGCAATATTGTTAAGCGGGTGTTTATACCCTGAAGAAAGAAAGGCGCAAAACAGCGTCCCCTATGAACAGCAGCTGAGCGAGGTGCAGGCGGCGGTAGATGAGTTCAGAAAGGCGACAGGAGGGCTTCTCCCGATTAAAACGAGAGATATGTCAGTTCCAATCTATCAAAAATACCCTATCGATTTTAACAGGCTGTCTCCGCGCTATTTGGCTGAACCGCCGGGCACTTCCTACGAAAACGGAGGGGAATATTTGTATGTTCTCGTAGACGTGGAACACAACCCGACTGTGAAGCTCATAGACGTCAAAATGTCCGAAGCAATCCGCGACCTGAAGCTCCGGGTCGACATGTACAAAGAACAGCACCGGTATCCTCCCTATCAAAAAGTCGTAGCCGAACATTTATTTATGCTTGATTATAAAAAACTGGGGCTGAAGGACGCGCCTTCGGTCACCAGTCCATTAACGGGCACCTCCCTTCCTCTTCTCGTCGATCAAAATGGCGACATCCAAGTGGATTACCGAGTGGATTTAGCCAAACTGATCGAAAAATCAGGGAAGACCGTCAAGCCGGGCGAGGAGATCCAGGACCTGATCTGGAAAGAAAGCCCCTTTGTACCTGCGTTTTCAGTGAAATATACAGTAAATGACAAGAATGAGCCGGTTTTTTTGCAGTAGAATGAATTAGTCATGAACCTTTCTCCATTGCATACAATAAGGAGAAAGGTTTTTTCATGCCTGCCGAAAAAATTTCCCTGAGCTGTCATATTGAAATAGGACAACGTCATACAATGTAGTGTCCTGTTTTTGAATGATGAAGAAGTGAAAAATTGAAAAGGATTGGAAGTCCGGGAGGGGATCACTTGGAAAAGGTCGATATTTTCAAGGATATCGCTGAACGAACAGGAGGCGATATATACTTAGGTGTCGTAGGAGCTGTCCGCACAGGAAAATCTACGTTTATTAAAAAATTTATGGAGCTAGTGGTGCTCCCGAATATCAACAATGAAGCAGACCGGGCGCGCGCGCAAGATGAGCTCCCCCAAAGCGCCGCTGGCAAAACCATCATGACAACAGAACCGAAGTTTGTTCCCAATCAGGCGATGTCAGTTCATGTCAGTGACGGACTCGATGTGAATATAAGACTTGTTGACTGTGTCGGCTACACGGTCCCTGGCGCAAAAGGATATGAAGACGAGAACGGACCGAGGATGATCAACACGCCTTGGTACGAGGAGCCGATTCCGTTCCACGAAGCGGCCGAAATCGGCACGAGAAAAGTAATTCAGGAGCATTCGACAATCGGTGTGGTCATTACGACCGACGGCACCATCGGAGAGATTCCGAGGCAGGATTACATCGAAGCTGAAGAAAGGGTGATCGATGAGCTAAAAGAAGTCGGAAAACCGTTTATCATGGTTATCAATTCGGTCCGCCCGTATCATCCGGAAACCGAAGCGCTCAGACGCGAACTGACGGAAAAGTATGACATCCCCGTCCTTGCGATGAGCGTGGAAAGCATGAGAGAAGCGGATGTTTTAAGCGTTCTGAGAGAAGCCCTTTACGAATTCCCGGTTCTCGAAGTCAATGTCAATCTGCCGAGCTGGGTTATGGTGCTGAAGGAAAATCACTGGCTGCGCGAAAACTATCAGGATTCCGTGAAAGAAACCGTCAAAGATATTAAAAGATTAAGAGACGTCGACCGCGTCGTCGGCCACTTCAGCGAATTCGATTTTATCGAGCGGGCGAGCCTCGCCGGCATTGAGATGGGGCAGGGGATCGCAGAGATCGATTTATACGCTCCGGACTATTTGTACGATGAAATTTTAAGGGAAGTCGTCGGCGTCGAAATCAGGGGGAAAGACCATCTTTTGCAGCTGATGCAGGATTTCGCCCATGCGAAGACGGAATATGACCAGGTGTCCGATGCTTTGAAAATGGTGAAGCAAACCGGCTATGGAATCGCTGCACCGGCATTGACCGACATGAGCCTTGACGAGCCGGAAATCATCAGGCAGGGATCGAGATTCGGAGTAAGGCTCAAAGCGGTAGCGCCTTCGATTCATATGATTAAAGTCGATGTCGAAAGCGAATTCGCGCCGATCATCGGAACGGAGAAGCAAAGCGAAGAGCTCGTCAGGTATTTAATGCAGGACTTTGAAGACGATCCGCTGTCGATCTGGAATTCTGACATTTTCGGAAGAAGCTTGAGCTCCATCGTCAGAGAAGGCATTCAGGCGAAGCTGTCCCTCATGCCGGAAAACGCAAGATACAAGCTGAAGGAGACGCTCGAACGAATCATCAATGAAGGCTCGGGCGGCTTGATTGCGATCATCTTATAAACAGGAAGGCCTCTTATCATACGGGAGGTCTTTTTTTGGCTTGAAAAAGGACGGATAGGCGGCTGGAAATTTAGTCAAGAAAATGATGAAAAAAGGAAAAATAGGAATATTTGTTCGTATGATTGTGCTTAAACCTTGACGAATAAGGGATCATAGCTTTAAAATGCTTGATATGGCTTATCATATGTGTTAATCTACATACAGAAAATCTTCACTTTATTGGACAATCGTTCCTCTGAACGTAAGATTTTCGCCGAAAGCCGTAAATCGCCTTTTCTATATTTATTTGAAATTTCTGTTCAAACAGGTATAGAAACAGGTTGAACTGTGAAGAAATGATGATAATCTATTGATTGATACCTTTTGGGAGGAGGTGAAAGGCATGAACAAGACAGAACTAATCAATGCGGTTGCAGAAGCAAGCGAACTATCTAAAAAAGATGCTACTAAAGCAGTTGATTCTGTTTTTGATACAATTTTAGATGCACTTAAAAACGGTGAAAAAATTCAATTGATCGGTTTTGGTAACTTTGAGGTGCGTGAGCGCTCAGCTCGTAAAGGTCGCAACCCTCAAACTGGTGAAGAAATCGAAATCCCTGCAAGCAAAGTACCTGCTTTCAAACCAGGTAAAGCGCTTAAAGACGCTGTAGCAGGAAAATAATGTATGTATAGGTCGTGTTTTGCGCGTTATACATACCGTATTATTTCTTCACAGGAAAGCCCCTTTTAGAAGGGGCTTTTCATATTTAAAAGCATATTTCAGGCGGTACTCATTTCGGCGGTTAAAGCCTTTCATTTTGCTTTTCTAAGCTGATGTGTGCTAGAATCTGAATTAAATGTATGCGTTTCTGGAGGATATAAACATGAGCGAAATCAACAAAGAAAAGATCGAACAAGCTGTTCGTCAAATATTGGAAGCTATCGGAGAAGATCCAAACCGCGAAGGTCTTCTTGACACCCCGAAACGGGTCGCAAAAATGTACGCGGAAGTGTTCGCAGGCCTGAACGAAGACCCGAAAGAGCATTTCAAAACGGTGTTTGGCGAAGACCATGAAGAGCTTGTTCTCGTCAAAGACATTCCTTTTTATTCAATGTGTGAGCATCACCTCGTCCCTTTTTACGGAAAAGCGCATGTCGCATATATTCCGAAGGGCGGAAAGGTGACGGGCCTCAGCAAGCTGGCGAGAGCCGTCGAAGCGGTTGCCAAGCGTCCGCAGCTGCAGGAACGGATTACGTCGACGATTGCGGACAGCATTGTCGAATCGCTGTCACCGCACGGCGTGATGGTGGTCGTAGAAGCGGAGCATATGTGCATGACGATGCGCGGTGTTAAAAAGCCGGGGTCTAAAACGGTCACTTCAGCTGTAAGAGGAACGTTCAGGGAAGACGTAGCCGCCCGCTCCGAAGTGCTGGAGCTTATTAAGCATCATGATTAAAAATGAAAAGGTGTGCGATGAACATGATCAATAATCAAACGAATGATTTTGTCGTGATAAAAGCCGTCGAGGACGGCGTAAACGTGATCGGTCTGACAAGAGGCACGGATACGAGGTTTCATCATTCCGAAAAACTTGACAAGGGTGAAGTGATGATCTGCCAGTTTACAGAGCATACCTCAGCCATAAAAGTCCGCGGGGAAGCCGTCATTCAATCGGCTTACGGCGAAATGAAGAGCGAATCCAGAAAATAGTTCGGCCGTTATCCGCTCCCGATAGGCATATGCCGTTCATTTTCATCATATTATGATATAATTAAATTTTCTCCGCTTAAAAAAGTTACATAAGCAATCAAGAGAAAAACTGCGAATTTTGGGACAAGGGTGATATCTTTGCAAGACATCTACGGACGTTTATCTCATTTGAAAATCGAGCTGAATAAAAAGCTTTCACATCCTTACTTAGCCAAGCATTTAACCGCTCCAAAGGTTGATGAGGATAAGCTGCTTCTTTTTTATGCTCTGTTTGATGAAACAGATGTAAAAGAGGTTGACAAGGAAAATTACATTTTAACGGCGATGCTTGTTCAAACAGCCCTTGATACCCATGATGAAGTCACGACCGCAGCTTCGATAAAGCAGGACGACTATAAAAACCGTCAGCTGACGGTTTTGGCCGGGGATTATTTCAGCGGGATGTACTATTCCCTCCTTTCGGGTATGAAGGACATTTATATGATCCGGACGCTGGCAGCGGCCATCAAAGAAATCAACGAACACAAAATCAGGCTGTATGATCATTCCGCAAAAGATTTAGCCAGCCTGGAAAAAAGCGTCAGCATTGTGGAAGCTGCACTTTTTCATCATCTTGCCGACCACTTTTATTTGCCTCACTGGAAGACCGCAGCCAATGATTTTCTTGTATATAAGCGGCTTGCCGCCGAAGAAAAAGGGACGGATTCGCGTTTGCTGGAGACGATTTTAAAAGAGGAATTTCCGGAAGATCAGGCTTCATGCGAACAATTGACTGTCGCAGCTTATGAAAAGGCAAAGCTTCAAATCAGCCGGTGCCCCATCAAACGGCCCGACGTTCAAAAATGGCTCTTGGAGCGGCTTGAAGCCATTAAATCCGGAAAACCGGCCTATCATCAGAAAGTGGAAGAAGGGTAACATTCATGGAGCAGTCAAAAGAACAGCGCGTGCACAGCGTTTTTGAAAAAATCTACAAAAACTATGACCGGATGAATTCCGTGATCAGCTTTAGGCAGCATAAAAAATGGCGCGACAAAACGATGCAGATCATGAATGTCCATGAAGGGGCAAAGGCGCTGGATGTGTGCTGCGGAACCGGGGACTGGACGATCGCCCTCGCGGAGGCCGCCGGAAAGTCGGGCGAGGTCAAAGGCCTTGACTTCAGCAAAAATATGCTGACGATTGCAGAGCAAAAGACAGAGAGCTACAGCCAGATCGAATTGATCCACGGCAATGCAATGGAGCTGCCTTTTGCAGACAATACGTTCGACTATGTCACCATCGGATTCGGGCTCCGCAATGTCCCTGACTATTTAACCGTATTAAAAGAGATGACGCGCGTGGTGAAACCCGGAGGCCAGGTTGTGTGCCTTGAAACATCCCAGCCGGAAATGATCGGTTTCAAGCAGCTTTACTATTTATATTTCCGGTTTATCATGCCTGCATTCGGAAAGCTCTTTGCCAAAAGTTTCAAAGAGTATTCCTGGCTGCAGGAATCCGCCAGGGAATTTCCGGGCATGAAAGAGCTTGCCGCTTTATTTGAAAAGGCTGGGTTAGAAAATGTTCAATATCATCCGTTCACAGGCGGTGTAGCAGCTACACATGTCGGTTGGAAGCGATGATGACTACAGGAATACTCGGGTGAATCGATATGAAATTGACAACGTTATATTCTTTTTTGAATGAGGATATTGATTTAATAGAAAAAGAGCTGGAAAAGACCGTACACTCCGACTACCCTTTGCTGAGTGAAGCGAGCCTGCATTTGCTGCAGGCCGGGGGGAAACGGATCAGGCCGGTTTTTGTCCTGCTGAGCGGCATGTTCGGGGAATACGACATCAACAAAATTAAAAATGTCGCAGTTTCATTGGAATTAATGCACATGGCATCGCTCGTCCATGATGATGTCATCGACGATGCCGAACTCAGAAGGGGAAAGCCGACGATTAAGGCAAAATGGGACAATCGAATTGCGATGTATACAGGCGATTATTTATTTGCCCGTTCGCTTGAATCGATGACCAGAATAAACGAGCCGAAAGCCCACGAAATTTTGTCGAAGGCGCTTGTTGAAGTTTGTCTTGGAGAAATCGAACAAATTAAAGATAAATATAATATGGAGCAAAACCTGAGAACGTATTTAAGACGGATTAAGCGGAAAACCGCGCTTTTGATCGCGGCGAGCTGCCAGCTCGGAGCCATCGCCGCCGGAGCGGGTGAACACATTCACAAAACGCTTTACTGGTTTGGCTATTACGTCGGAATGTCGTACCAGATCATCGACGACATCCTCGATTTTACGTCAAGCGAAAAAGAGCTCGGCAAGCCGGTCGGAGGGGATCTGCTGCAGGGGAACGTGACGCTTCCCGTGCTGTATGCGCTGAAATCCCCCGAACTGAAAGCGCGCCTCATGCTGGTCAACAGCGAAACGACGCCTGAACAAATCAAGCCGCTGATCAAGGAGCTGAAAAAAACCGATGCCATTGAACAATCGTTCAAAGTCAGCGAAATGTATTTGAACAAAGCGTTCCGCCTGCTCGAAACGCTTCCGAAAAACCGCGCAAGGACGGCGCTCGGCCAAATTGCGAAATATATCGGAAAGCGAAAATTCTAAACGCCGATCTGAAAAATAAGTAAAAAGTATGAATATTCTCCGCCCTTTATTGATTAATTTTTTGAAAAATGTTATATTTCCGTTGTAGTATTGAAAGCCTATACATAACAGTGGGGTGGAGAATCGATTATGGAAAAAACCTTTGTGATGGTTAAACCCGATGGCGTTCAGCGCCAACTGATCGGCGACATTTTGTCTAGATTTGAACGAAAGGGCTTACAATTGATCGGAGCCAAACTGATGAAAGTCTCAGAAGAGACGGCCGGCGAGCATTATAAAGAGCATAAAGAAAAACGGTTTTTTGGCGAACTTGTCGATTTTATTACGTCAGGCCCTGTCTTTGCAATGGTATGGAAAGGGGAAGACGCAATTGCGATCAGCAGGCAGCTGATCGGCAAAACGAACCCCAAAGAAGCGCTGCCTGGCACAATCCGCGGGGACTACGGCATGAGCGTCGGCAAAAACATCATTCACGGTTCAGATTCTCCTGAAAGTGCAGTGCGTGAAATCGGCTTATTTTTTAAAGAGAATGAACTTATTGAAGAAGAAAAGTTAATCAATCAATGGATCTATTAAAAAATCAGCTGAAAGGCTGATTTTTTTAAATGAAAAACGCCCTTTTCCCCTATGAGGCAGCGGGCGTTTTTTCGTTTAAACGATACAAATTGCCACGAAAACAAGCTATAATGTTACACATATCAGCATGAATCGATTAGGAGAGAAAAATGGACAACTACAACTTCTTCGTTGACAAATGGAAAAAAATAACTGGTGTGGATTTAGCTTTGTACAAAGAGGCACAAATGAAAAGAAGGCTGACGTCTCTTTACGAAAAAAAGGGCTTTGGCGATTTTCGCGAGTTTGCGAACGAACTGGAAAAAAATGATGCGCTTCTTCAAGAAACGCTAGACAGAATGACGATCAATGTTTCTGAATTTTACAGAAACTATCAAAGGTGGGACGTACTCGAGAAAACGATTCTCCCTCTGCTCAAGCCGGCCAAAACGCTGAAGGTCTGGAGCGCGGCCTGTTCAACCGGGGAAGAGCCCTATACGCTGTCAATGATCTTAAGCCGCCAAAAACATCTGGCAAACTATGAAATTATCGCGACAGATATCGATGATAAAGTGTTGGCAAAAGCAAAGGAAGGCATTTATCAGGAAAGGTCGCTTCAGGAAGTGCCAAAAGCGATGAAAGATCAATATTTTATTCAAAACGGCACCCGCTATACCGTAAAAGACGAAATACGGAAAAACATCCGCTTTCAAAAACACAATCTACTCGCCGATTCGTATGAAAAAGATTTTGATATCATCGTATGCCGGAACGTGCTGATCTATTTTACAGAGGAGGCGAAGGAGACAATCTACCGCAAATTCAGCGAAAGCTTAAAGAAGAAAGGAGTTTTGTTCGTTGGAAGCACAGAGCAGATCTTTAATCCCGAGAAATACGGCTTTCAATCGACAGATACGTTCTTCTATCAAAAAAGTTAGCTGACTTTTTACGAAAAGGTATGTTATAGTTTTACTTAAAAGCGTTAATGTGATGAAGGGAGAACGAAAGCATGAGGTATTTAACAGCCGGAGAATCTCACGGCCCGCAGCTTACGACGATTATTGAAGGGGTGCCCGCAGGGCTTTATATCACAAAAGAAGATATTAATAATGAACTCGGAAGGCGGCAAAAAGGGCACGGCCGCGGACGCAGAATGCAAATCGAAAAAGACCAGGCCCGCATTACTAGCGGAGTAAGGCACGGCCGTACGCTTGGATCTCCGATCGCCCTTGTTGTGGAAAACAAGGACTGGACCCACTGGACGAAAATCATGGGCTCAGAGCCGATTTCAGAGGAAGAAGAAAGCGAAATGAAGCGTCAGATTTCAAGGCCGAGACCGGGTCACGCCGATTTGAACGGCGCGATTAAATACGGCCACAGGGACATGCGCAATGTGCTTGAGCGTTCTTCTGCCAGGGAAACGACCGTCCGGGTGGCGGCCGGAGCCGTCGCGAAAAAGATTTTGTCGCAGCTTGGCATTCAAGTGGCCGGTCACGTTCTGGAAATTGGCGGAATAAAGGCTGAAAAGACCAATTACAAATCAATCGAAGACTTGAAAAAAGTGACGGAGGAGTCTCCTGTCAGATGCTATGACGATGAGGCAGGCACAAAAATGATGGCCGCGATCGATGAAGCGAAAGCTAACGGAGATTCCATCGGCGGAATCGTCGAAGTCATCGTCGAAGGGGTTCCGGTCGGAGTCGGCAGCTATGTTCATTACGACCGCAAGCTTGACAGCAAGCTGGCAGCTGCCGTTTTGAGCATCAATGCTTTTAAAGGCGTCGAATTCGGCATCGGCTTTGAAGCTGCCAGAAAGAACGGAAGCGAAGTCCATGACGAAATCATTTGGGATGAAGAAAAAGGGTATACGCGCGCAACGAACCGCCTCGGCGGTCTTGAAGGCGGAATGACGACGGGGATGCCGATTGTCGTCAGAGGCGTCATGAAGCCGATTCCGACGTTATACAAGCCGCTGAAAAGCGTCGATATTGAAACGAAAGAGCCGTTCAGCGCCAGCATCGAACGTTCTGACTCATGCGCCGTTCCGGCTGCGAGCGTCGTGGCGGAAGCAGTCGTCGCCTGGGAAATCGCCAATGCAATCGTCGAGCAATTTGGAGTCGACCAAATGGACTGCATCGCTGAGAACGTTGAAAAGATGAGAAAGCTTGCGAGGGAGTTTTAATGAAAACATTGCAAATCGAAACCGCTTCTCTGTCTTACCCGGTTTTTATCGGAGGAGGCATCAGGAAACACGCGGATGAGCTTCTGTCATCCTTAAACCTTCCGATGACAAAGCTTTTTCTGATTACCGACGAAGAAGTTGATAAACGGTATGGAGAAGAGCTGTTCCGCCTTCTCCAAAGCAAATGGCCCGTCAAAAAGGTTGCCGTTCCGAGCGGAGAGCAAGCCAAGTCGATTGACATGTTCATGAAGCTGCAGACCGAAGCGATCGAGTTTCATCTTGACCGTTCTTCCTGCATTCTCGCCCTTGGCGGAGGCGTCGTCGGCGATCTTGCGGGTTTTGTGGCATCGACTTTTATGCGGGGCATCGACTATGTTCAGTTTCCGACGACTCTGCTTTCCCACGACAGCGCAGTCGGCGGAAAGGTCGCGATCAACCACCCGCTCGGCAAAAATTTAATCGGCTCTTTTCATCAGCCTAAAGCGGTCATTTACGATACGGAATGCCTTCGGACCCTGCCTGAAAAGGAAATGAGGTCAGGGCTCGCAGAAGTCATTAAACACGCCTTTATCCATGATGAAGCGTTTTTAAACGATCTTCTCGACATCAACTCGATAGAAGAGATCACAAATGAACAGCTGAATGACATGGTGTATAAAGGCATTTCGATTAAAGCGGCAATCGTCTCAAACGACGAACGGGAGCAGGGGATCAGAGCGTTTTTAAACTTTGGGCACACGCTGGGCCATGCCGTTGAAGCCGAGTACGGCTATGGAGAGATCACCCATGGCGACGCTGTTGCGCTTGGGATGCAGTTTGCCTTGTTTGTCAGCGAAAACGTTCTGAATTGCCCTATTGACCGCAAGCGGATGGCGAGATGGCTGAAAAATCTGGGCTATCCCGGGCAGTTGAAACATGACATTTCAACAGAAGCGCTCATCAGCCGGATGATGAACGATAAAAAAACGCGCGGCGGAATCATCCAGTTCGTCCTGCTTGACCGGATAGGCAGCGTACGCCTGCACTCCTTTCAAGCAGAAGAGATCGAACGATGGCTGAATATGTGGAGATTGGAGGGAGACGAATGATGATTCGCGGTATTCGGGGAGCAACTACAGTGGAACAGGACACAGATAAGGATATTACAGCGAAGACGACACAGCTGATCGGGAAAATGATTACAGAAAACGATATCAAACCCGAGCAGGTGGTCCAAATCCTCATATCCGCCACTTCAGATATTCATGCCGCTTTTCCTGCAAAAGTCGTCAGAACGTTTGACGGCTGGCAGCATGTGCCGGTTATGTGCATGCAGGAAATGGACGTTGAACACGGCCTTAAGAAATGCATCAGGATCATGATGACCGTGCAGACCGAAAAGCGGCAAGATGAAGTCCGCCACATATATTTGGAAAATGCCGTCTCGTTGAGGCCTGATTTATCATTGACAAAAAAGACTGAATTGTAATACAATTGTAGAAACCTTAGAAATACACAGGAGTGTGTATATGGGTTTTACTATGAGAGCTTAGTTTGAGATTAGGGTAGTTGAGAATGAGTGTAGATGAGCCGAGACCATACGTTTTTAAATCCTACCCAAAAGACGTTTGTTCTTTTGGGTTTGTTTATTTTCCGCAACATATTTTTGCCTCTCTGTGCCTACCTCATTCTCCTCTTGAAAAGGAGTGAGAACTTTGAGTATTCAAAACGATTTTTCCGCTTTCATGAAAGATGCTGTGCGTTTTAAAACCATTCCTATTATCGAAAGTTTTTCCGTCGATACGCTGACGCCCATTCAAATGGTTGAAAAGCTGAAAGACGACATTGTCTATTTGCTCGAAAGCGAGGACGAATCATCCTCATGGTCCAGATATTCCTTCATCGGACTCGATCCGTTTTTGACCATCAAAGAGGAAAACGGCAGGTTCCACGCTGCGGATAGCGAAATGAAGAAGCTTTATACGGCGCCAGAGCTGAAGGAAGTGCTTGTATGGATGTCGGATACATGCGCAATTAAGGCGCCGAAGCTTGATATTCCGTTTTCAGGGGGAGCCGTTGGATATTTAAGCTATGATGTAATGCCGCTTATTGAGCCGGCCATCGCCGGACATCAACGGGTAACGGACATGGCCAAATGCCAGCTGTTCGTCTGCCGGACGATGATCGCCTACGACCACGAACTCAAAAAACTCCACTTTATTCATTACGTCACGCTGAACGGCGGAGAATCGGAGAACGAAAAAGCGGAAGCCTATCATGCCGCCAAAGAAGATTTGAAAGAGCTAATACGCAGGCTGAAGGACCGTAAAGCGGCGAAGGAGCTTTTTCTCCCGCAGGAACGGCACGGCGCACCAAGCTTTGACCATGTCCGGTCAACGTACGAGAAGCAGCAATTCATGCGCGATGTTGAACGCCTGAAAGAATACATTAAAGCGGGTGATATCTTTCAGGGAGTTCTTTCCCAAAGGTTTGATATACCTGTGAAAGTCGGTTCCTTTGAATTATACAGGGTGCTGAGGCTGATCAATCCATCGCCTTACATGTACTATATTAAGCTGCCTGACCGCGAGCTTGTCGGAAGCTCGCCGGAACGTCTGATCCATGTGCAGAACGGACACCTTGAAATTCATCCGATTGCCGGGACGAGAAAAAGGGGAATTGACAAGGCTGAAGATGAACGACTCGAAAAAGAGCTTCTGGCTGACGAAAAGGAAAAGGCGGAGCACTATATGCTTGTCGATTTGGCGAGAAACGACATCGGCAGGGTGGCCGAATACGGGTCCGTAAACGTGCCGGAGTTTACAAAGATCGTGTCGTTTTCACACGTGATGCATATTATTTCAGTCGTGACCGGCACTTTAAAAGCAGGCGTTCACCCGGTCGATGCTTTGATGAGCGCCTTTCCGGCCGGCACTTTGACGGGGGCTCCCAAAATCAGGGCGATGCAGCTTTTGAATGAGATTGAGCCTGAACCGCGGGAAACGTACGGGGGCTGCATCGCTTACATCGGGTTTGACGGGAATATCGATTCCTGCATTACGATCCGGACGATGAGCGTCAAGGACGGCGTTGCATCGATTCAAGCCGGCGCCGGAATCGTGGCCGACTCCGCGCCTGAAATGGAATGGGAAGAGACGTGCAATAAAGCGGGGGCGCTGCTGAAAACGATCCAAATCGCTGAAGACGTGTTTTGTGAAAAGGAGGAGGACGGTCATGAACGCACTGCTGAAATCATGCGTTAACGGGGAGACGCTGAGCGAAGCCGAGGCGAACGAAATCATGCATTTGATGATGACCGGCTCCATGAGCGCTGCTGAAATCGGCGGGTTTCTCTCCGTTCTTGCTTACCGGGGAGAAACGGTTGATGAGGTGACCGGCTTTGTCAGAGCGATGCGGGAGAAGGCTTTGGCAATAGACGGCCCGGAAGATGTCGTCGATACGTGCGGTACGGGGGGAGACGGCGTTTCCACGTTCAATATTTCGACGGCGGCCGCCATCATCGCTTCATCGGCCGGTGCCAAAATCGCCAAGCATGGCAACCGCTCGGTGTCCTCCAAAAGCGGAAGTGCAGACGTTCTCGAATATCTCGGGATATCGATCCAGACGACGCCTGAGGAAACAAAACGGAGCATTGAACGTCGGAATATGGGCTTTTTATACGCGCCGGCCTATCATTCTTCAATGAAGCATGTTGCGGGCGTTAGAAAAGACCTCGCGTTTCGAACCGTATTTAATCTGCTCGGTCCGCTCAGCAATCCGATGAAAGCCAAACGCCAGGTGATCGGCGTATACTCCATCGAAAAGGCGAGGCTGATGGCTGGAGCATTGGAAGCCTTTGAACCGGAGCATGTTTTATTTGTGTCAAGCCGCGACGGACTCGACGAGCTGTCGATCACATCACCGACAGACGTCATCGAACTGAAAGGCGGAAAACGGTTTGAATATACTGTTGAGCCGGCTGACGCCGGACTGCCGCTTGGCAGGCTCAGCGACATTCAGGTGGGTACCCCTGAGGAAAGCGGCCGCCTCATCTTAGACATTTTGCAAAACAACAGTTCTGAATCCGCGCTTCACATCGCCGCTTTGAATGCAGGCGCCGCATTGTATGTCGCGGGTCAGGCCGGCGGGCTGAAAGAAGGCGTTTCAGCCGCGCTGGAGACGATTAAAAGCGGCAAAGCGCTCAAACAGCTGAAACGATTAAAACAGAAAGAGGAAGAGATGTATGCTGAATCGAATCATTGAAAAAAAGCGGGAATACGTGTCGAAGATGGTGCTGCCGGAAGATGTAAAGCTCGTGAAGCGCTCATTTAAGAAGGCCCTTCTGTCGCCGAATCGCTTTGTGGCTTTGATTGCCGAGGTGAAAAAAGCCTCCCCGTCAAAAGGGGTGATAAAAGCCGATTTTCAGCCTGAAGAAATCGCAAAAGCGTACGAACGGGCAAACGCAGATTGTTTGTCCGTCCTGACAGATGAACCGTTTTTTCAAGGCAAAAATGAATATTTGTCATCGATCAAACGCGAAGTATCGATTCCCGTGCTGCGGAAGGATTTCATCATCGACTCCTTACAGGTCGAAGAATCGAACCGCATCGGAGCGGATGCGATCCTTTTGATCGGCGAGGCGCTCGAGCCGCAAAAGCTTTACGAACTGTATACAGAAGCCGCCGAAAAAGGCATGGATGCACTCGTTGAGGTTCATGAAGAAAAAACGCTGGAAGGGATCTTGAACATTTTTACGCCGGAGATTATCGGTGTGAACAATAGAAATCTGAAAACCTTTGAAACTTCCGTCAGCCAGACGGAGCGGATTGCACGAATGATTCCTGACGGCACCGTTCTTGTCAGCGAGAGCGGGATCGGCAAAAAAGAAGACTTGTGTTTTGTGAAAAAGTGCGGAGCACGGGCCGTCCTCGTCGGGGAATCGTTAATGAGGGAAGCGTCGCAGCAAAAAGCCATTCATGCGCTGTTTGGAGAAACGGGTGATGAATAAACCAAGCTTGAAATATTGCGGGATTCATTCTTTCGAAGATTTGAAGGCGACGGCCGGCTCAAAAGCGGACTACCTCGGATTTATTTTCGCCGAAAGCAGGCGGGCGGTTGACCCTTCTGATGTGAAAAGCTGGTGCAGGCAGATCGGACCTTTGGCGAAAAAGCTTGTCGGCGTTTTTGTCAACGAAGATACCGGCCGCATCATTGAGATTGCCGGAGACGTACCTTTAGACGTAATCCAGCTTCACGGCGACGAAACGATAGAAGACATCATACGGCTGAAAACGATGACGGACTGTGAGGTTTGGAAGGCGTTTCACCACGGAAGCGGAACCGTTGAAAAACTGAAAGCATTCATCCCGTATGCAGACGGGTTTGTGATCGACTCTTCTGTAAAAGGGATGAGGGGAGGAACAGGCATTTCGTTTTCATGGGAAAGCGTGCCGATGTACATTGAAGCTGCGGCCAAAGATGGAAAGCGGTTGTTTATCGCGGGAGGCGTCAATCCGGACAGCATAGGAGCGCTTTTGGATCAGAAGCCTCCGGGAATCGATCTGGCAAGCGGAATCGAAGAAAAAGGTCAAAAAAGCGAGAAGCTGATCAACCTTCTAGAAGAAAGGATGTTCAATCATGTATTCATATCCGAATGAACAAGGCAGATTTGGCGACTTTGGAGGGAAATTCGTCCCGGAGACATTGATGCAGCCGTTGGAGGAAATCGAAAAAGCGTTTCTGGGTCTAAAGAATGACCCTGCATTTCAAGAGGAATATAAAAAACTGTTAGTTGAATATTCAGGACGACCGACCGCCCTCACGTTAGCCGATCAGCTGACAAAGCAGTTGGGCGGAGCAAAAATTTATTTAAAGCGTGAAGATTTAAACCATACAGGCGCACATAAAATCAACAACGCTCTCGGTCAGGCGCTGCTTGCTGCGAAAATGGGCAAAACAAAGCTCATCGCCGAAACAGGCGCAGGCCAGCACGGTGTCGCTGCGGCGACCGTCGCTGCAAAGTTCGGCATGTCATGCATTGTTTTTATGGGTGAGGAAGATGTTGCAAGGCAGTCGTTGAACGTTTTTCGGATGAAGCTTTTAGGGGCTGAAGTCGTGCCGGTCTCCAGCGGAAACGGAACATTGAAAGACGCGACAAACGAGGCGATCCGATACTGGGTTCAGTACTGCCGGGATCATTTCTACATGATCGGGTCGGTTGTCGGACCGCATCCATACCCTTATATCGTCCGGGAGTTTCAGCGAATCATCGGCGATGAGGCGAAAGCGCAGTTTTACGAAGCCGAACAAAAGCTTCCGGACAAGGTCATTGCCTGTGTCGGAGGGGGCAGCAATGCGATCGGGATGTTCAGTTCATTCATCGAAGAACCCGTTGAGCTGATCGGCGTTGAGGCTGCGGGAAAAGGCACCGAAACCCCGCTTCACGCGGCAACCATCACAAAAGGAACGAAAGGCGTCATCCACGGTTCTTTGACGTATTTGCTGCAAGATGAGTACGGGCAGATCATCGAGCCGTATTCCATTTCCGCCGGTCTCGATTATCCCGGAGTCGGGCCTGAACACGCCCATCTCCACCAGATCGGCCGCGTCCGGTACGAATCGGTGACAGACGGTGAAGCCGTAGCGGCTTTAAAACGTCTTGCGGAGACAGAAGGGATTTTACCTGCGATTGAATCGGCCCATGCGTTGGCGAAAGCGTTTGACATTGCAAAACACATGAAACAAGAGGAAAGCATTCTGGTATGCCTTTCAGGCAGGGGAGACAAAGATGTCCATACCTTGATGAAGGTGATGGAAGAAGAGGTGAATGAAGATGTTCAATCTGAAAAAGTCCGATAAGCTGTTTGTCCCATTTATTACAGCGGGCGACCCGCTGCCGGAGGTAACGGTCGAACTGGCAAAATCCCTTCAGGCGGCGGGCGCCTCGGCTCTTGAACTCGGCGTACCGTACTCTGATCCGCTGGCTGACGGCCCCGTGATTCAGAGGGCCTCAAAACGGGCGCTAGACAATAACATGAACATCGTTGAAGCGATCAGGCTTGGCGGAAAAATGAAAAAAAACGGCGTGGATATCCCGATAATTCTCTTTACGTATTACAATCCTGTGTTACAATTAGATACAGATCACTTTTTCGCTTTACTGCGACAAAATGAAATTGACGGACTTCTCGTTCCGGATCTTCCTTTTGAAGAAAGCGTGTATTTGCAGCAGCAATGCAAAAAGCAGGGAATCACGTATATTTCTCTTGTTGCACCGACAAGCGAAAGCCGGATCCAAAAAATTACACAGCAGGCGGAAGGGTTTGTGTATTGCGTATCTTCGCTCGGCGTTACGGGTGTTCGCGATGGATTCGATGATTCTGTTTCTTCATTTGTCCGGTCTGTAAAAGGGATGAGTTCCGTTCCTGTTGCTGTCGGCTTCGGGATTTCCGGCTCCGAACAAGTGGAGCTGATGAATGAACTGGCGGACGGCGTTGTCGTAGGAAGCGCTCTTGTCAGAAAGATCGAGGAGCTGAAAGACGATCTCATAAGTCCGGAGACAAGAGAGCAAGCCTTGCAAACATTTGAAGAATACGCTAAAACATTCAGCGTATCGTACATGGTTAAATGAGGTGACAGAATTTTGCAAATCAAAGAACAGTTAAAACAGTTAAAACCTTATCAGCCAGGCAAGCCGATTGAAGAGGTCAAAAAGGAATACAATCTCGATCAAGTCGTAAAGCTTGCTTCAAACGAAAATCCGTTCGGCTGTTCAGAAGCGGCCAAAGATGCTCTCCAGACTGAGGTTCAGCAAATGGCCCTTTATCCCGACGGCTACAGTGCGGCCTTGCGGACAAAGCTTGCAGGGCACCTTGGCGTAAGCGAGACAAACATCATCTTAGGAAACGGCACGGATGAAGTCATTCAAATCCTTTCCCGTTCTTTGTTGGACGCCGGCACAAACACGGTGATGGCGAACCCGACGTTTTCCCAATACAAGCACAATGCCGTTATCGAAGGTGCCCAAGTGCGGGAGGTGGACCTGCTTGAAGACGGCTGCCATGATCTCGATGCCATGCTTGAGGCGATCGATGACAAGACGAAAATCGTCTGGGTTTGCAGTCCGAATAACCCGACAGGAACATACGAACCGGAGCAGAAACTGATCGGTTTTCTTGAGAAGGTTCCTGAGCACGCCCTCGTCGTTGTCGATGAAGCTTACTATGAATATGTAACCGCGGAAGACTATCCTGAAACGATCCCGCTTTTGACGCGCTTCCCGAACCTGATGATCCTCAGAACGTTTTCAAAAGCGTACGGCCTGGCCGCCTTAAGGGTCGGCTACGGTATCGCTTCAGAAGAGCTGGTACGCTCCATCGAGCCGGCGAGACAGCCGTTTAACACGAACCGGCTCGGCCAGGCTGCCGCACTTGCCGCGCTTGGCGATCAGGCGTTTATCGAAGAATGCGTCAGAAAAAACAGAGAAGGGCTTAAGCAGTACTACGATTTCTGTAATGAGCACGGGCTCGATTATTATCCTTCCCAGACCAACTTTGTGCTGATCGATCTGAAACGGGATGCAGACGAACTGTTTCAGGCATTGCTCGAAAAGGGCTATATCACGAGATCGGGAAATGCGCTCGGTTTTCCGGGGCATTTAAGAGTCTCCGTCGGCACAAAAGAGCAGAACGAAGGGTTTTTGAAAACATTGGCCGGTATATTGTAAGGGGTGATGCTGCATCACCTCTTTAGTCTATTGAACCAGGTGATAAAGATGACTCAACCGAATGAAACGATATTATTGGCCGGATTAGGCTTGATCGGCGGTTCCATTGCGCTCGCCATCAAAAAAGAGCATCCCGGAAAACGAATCATCGGGTTTGATGTGTCCAGAGAGCAGGTGAATGCTGCACAGAAGCTCGGCGTGATTGACGAGCCTGCTGCTTCGTTTTCGGAAGGCATTCAAAAAGCGTCGACGGTCTTTTTGGCGGCTCCTGTAGAGCAGACGCTTCATATGCTTGACGAGCTGGCCGCATCCGGCATGAAGAAAAAACTGTTAATAACCGACGTGGGCAGCACAAAACAAAAGGTTGTCGCCCACGCGGAAAACGTGCTGCCGAAAGAGTATGAATTTATCGGCGGACATCCGATGGCAGGCTCTCACAAATCAGGCGTGGCAGCCGCCAAAGAGCTATTATTCGAAAATGCATTCTATATTTTGACCCCGGCCCGTTCCGCTAAAAAAGAATCGGTCTGCTCTTTGAAAGAACTTCTGAAAGGGACGAATGCAAAGTTTGTGGAAATGTCTCCCGAGGAGCATGATGCCGTCACAAGCGTGATCAGCCATTTTCCCCACATCGTGGCAGCCAGCCTCGTGCACCAGACGGTTAAATTTGAGGACCAGTATCCGCTCGTCAAGCGATTTGCCGCTGGAGGATTCCGCGATATAACGAGGATTGCTTCAAGCAGTCCGGCGATGTGGCGGGATATTCTTTTGCACAATAAAGATAAAATTTTAGAACGGTTTGACGAATGGAAACTTGAGCTGGACAGGATCCGGACTTTTGTTGAAAATGAAGATGCAGACGGGCTGTTTGAATTTTTTCGGCAGGCAAAGGAATACCGCGATGGCCTTCCTTTACGGCAGAAAGGCGCGATTCCTTCTTTTTACGATCTTTATGTCGATGTCCCTGACCATCCGGGGGTCATCTCTGAAATTACGGCGATTCTCGCCGACGAGCAAATCAGCATCACGAACATCCGGATTATCGAAACGCGGGAAGAGATAAACGGTGTTCTCAGAATCAGTTTTCAATCTGACCAAGATCGCAAACGCGCTGAAAAATGCATTCAAACCCGCGCGAAATATGAGACATTTTACGCTGATTGAGGTGGAAGCATGAAAAGAGGAAAAGTCAGTTCATTAAAAGGAGAGCTCCATATTCCGGGCGACAAATCGATCTCCCACAGATCGGTCATGTTCGGCGCCATTGCGGAAGGAAAAACGGTTATCCAAAACTTTCTGCCGGGGGCAGACTGCTTAAGCACGATCGACTGCTTCAAAAAAATGGGCGTTGAAATCGAACGGAACAACAGCGATGTTACGGTATACGGCAAAGGCTTAGATCGGCTGTCTGAGCCGGGCGAACTCCTCGATGTCGGAAATTCCGGAACGACGATCAGGCTGATGCTCGGCATTTTGGCGGGACGGCCGTTCCACAGCACAGTAGCGGGGGACGACAGCATTGCCAAACGGCCGATGAAGCGCGTAACCGATCCGCTTCGGCAAATGGGGGCGAAAATTGACGGCCGTGCCGGTGGAGAGTATACGCCGCTATCTGTCCGCGGCGGAAACCTTGCCGCGATCGATTTCCAATCGCCTGTTGCCAGCGCGCAAATCAAGTCGGCCGTTCTCCTTGCCGGTCTTCAGGCCGACGGGACAACGACCGTGACAGAGCCCCATAAATCGAGGGACCATACGGAACGGATGCTCTCAATGTTTGGCGTGAAGCTTGAGGAAAGCGATACATCCGTTTCGATTGCCGGGGGACAGACGTTAAAAGGAACGGATGTATTTGTCCCCGGGGATATTTCTTCAGCCGCATTTTTCCTTGCAGCCGGCTCCCTTGTGCCGGACAGCGAAATCGTTCTGAAAAATGTCGGTTTAAATCCGACCAGGACGGGAATCATCGATGTTCTTGAAAAAATGGGCGCAGATCTTGAAATCGAAGCAAAGGACACCGGAAGCGGAGAGCCGTACGGCGACTTGAAAATCAAGGCCGCATCCTTGAAGGCGACCGAAATTTCGGGGGATCTGATTCCGCGCCTCATCGATGAAATTCCGATCATCGCCCTTCTCGCGACACAGGCTGAAGGCACGACGGTGATAAAAGATGCCGCAGAGCTCAAAGTGAAGGAAACGAACCGCATCGATACCGTGGCATCGGAACTAAATAAACTCGGTGCGCGTATCGAGCCGACGGAAGACGGGATGAAGATTTACGGAAAAACGCCTTTGACCGGAGGTGCGCAAGTATCCAGCCACGGCGACCACCGCATCGGGATGATGCTCGGGATTGCCGCGTGCATCTGCGAAAATCCGATCGATATTGCCCGTCCGGAAGCCGTAAGCGTCTCATATCCGACGTTTTTTGAACATATTGAAAAGCTGGCCAAAAAAGCTTGAAGCCTTCTGTGCTTCAGGCTTTTTCGCCTTTCAAAAAAGGCCGCGAACATAAAACGAAGGCTTGCTGCATAGCTTGTCTTAAAGAATATTTCCGGGAACGGGATAAAGAAGAGCAACATATTTGCCGAAGCTGCCCGGGTGAATTATGATAATAACTAACTCAAGCAGTTTTGCCGGAGCAAAACGCCGGTGATGATTTGACGAAAGAAAGGGACGTTTAGATTTGAATACTTCGATCCAAGAAGCCATAAAATTAGTTGAAGCAGGCCAAACGGAAAGCGGATTGAAAAAACTTGCCGAAATCACGCCTGCCCTTCACGACGAAGACAAAGCGACTATTGCCCAGCTGTATTACGAATGGGGAATCGTCGACAAGGCCATTGCCATCGTCAGCGATTTGCACGAACTGTACCCGGAAGAATCTGAGCTGACCTGTTTTTATGCCGAGCTCCTCATCGAAACCGATCAGGAAGAGGAAGCGCTCCGTGTACTGGAGACGATTCCTGAAACAGATCAGGCATACGCGGAAAGCCTGCTTTTGATGGCTGACCTGTATCAGATGCAGGGGCTGTTTGAAGTCAGCGAACAGAAGCTGTTGAAAGCGAAATCCATCCTGCCTGATGAGCCGGTGATCGATTTTGCTTTGGGAGAGCTGTATTTCGCTCAGGGAGCCTACAAAAAAGCGGTTGCGCAATACAAAAAAGCAGCCGGTGAAAAGGCGGTTATCGGAGGAGTCGGCGTTTACCAGAGGCTCGCTGAGTCATTAAGCTCGTCAGGAGAATTTGAAGAAGCGCTGGAATGGTATGAAAAAGCCGTCCGGGAGAATCCGGAACCGAATACATTGTTTGGTTACGGTTTTACCGCTTTAAAAGCGGGGTACCCTAAAACTGCGATCAAACAATTGACAGAGCTTAAAGAGCTGGATCCGGCCTATTCCTCGCTCTACAAGCCTTTGGCCAACAGCTATGAAGAAGAAGGGCTTTATGAAGAGGCGTTTGAAACAGCGAAAGAAGGAATCCGCGTAGATGAGTTCAACAAAGAGCTGTATCTTTCTGCAGCAAAAGCAGCGTTAAAAACGAAAAGGCCGGCTGATGCGAAAGACCTGCTTCAGGAAGCGCTCGCCCTTGACCCTGGATATATCGAAGCCGTTCACACCCTTCTTGCCCTTTATCTTGAAGAAGAAGACTTTGAGAGTATCATTGATCTCGTAGAAGACGTTCGCAAATATGGTGAAGATGACCCAAAATTCACCTGGTTTCTTGCATCGGCGTACGCTGGAATCGAAGAATACGAAAAGGCGGGCCGGGAATTCGAAGCCGCATTTTCGAATTATCGGGAAGATGGAGATTTTCTGTATGAGTACGCGGTATTTTTGCTTGAAGAAGGAAAGCGGAAGGAAGCATTGCCGCTTTTGAAAAAAATCGTTGCACTCGATCCCGCAAATGAGGAAGTCCATGAGATGATTTTCAGAATCGAAGATGAAAATTCCTTTGAATAAGCAGGATATGATCGGTTTGTGTGGAATTAATAAAGTAGTACACAAGATGCGATAGAGGAGGGAATAACATGCAGACCCCTGTTTCTGTCAATGAAAAAAAAGATTTTATCCGCTGGTTTTTAAACCACTATCAGCTCAAACGAAGAGAGTGTGTATGGATTCTGAATTATTTAATGAGCCATGACTCGTTAATGGAGAAAGTACATTTTGTCGAGCAGGCCGAATTTTGCCCGAGAGGCATTATCATGTCCACCCACTGCGTCGAAGAAGTGCCTTTTCGTTTTTATAAAGAAAACGTCATGACGACAGATGCAGAGAAATCGTTTCACGATATCCGGCTGAATAAGCAGCAGGATCTGTTCATCCAGCTGAATTTCCGCTCAGCCTATAATTCGCCGGAATACGCGGCCGTACTGGAGGCCAACCCTCATATTCCGAAAGACCTATACGAAAATGAAAAAGATAAAATAGTCGCCGAGCAGATTTTGGAGCACTCCATTTCGACTTTTCAGAGACAAAAACTGCTGCGGGAAATAGACGAAGCGCTTGACCGCCAAGATAAAGAGAGCTTCGAAAAATTAGCAAAACAACTGAGCCAGCTGCAATAGCCCCGCCGCTAACAAGCCTTGCCAACGCAAGGCTTGTTTAGCGAGGGAAGCGCTGTCATAAAAGGAGGATATCCCGAGTGAAATGGAATGCACATGATGCAGATGTTTATCTGAACGCCAAGGAGTACATCGATACCGCGGTCATTCCGCTGATTTCGGTCGATCTAGGGGAGCAGTTTAAATCAGCCGTCTCAAAAGGGGAATTTACATCGATGCTCGCTGAGGAGCTTGAGAGGCAGCTGAAGGGCCGCATCTATCTGTTTCCGCCTTATACATATTTGCAGGCTGATGAAAAATCGGCACGGGATCTTGGCGATCTGAAAGAAATGGCCGAAAAGCACTTTCGGCACACCATTTTTCTGACGGCTGACGAGCGCTGGAAGCATGCGCTCAGCGATGAGCAAAGGCTGCTCTGGATTCCGGCTGTGCCCCTTGAACATATGAAAGACTCGCTGAAACAAAAGGTTCTTGATGACCAAATTGAGCAAATATTGAACATTTTGTTACAATATTGGAACTCTTGATAAAAACACTTACATTTCCTCAGATTAGTTATTTTGGGAATGTTGACCTTCCTAAAAGATTGATATATTATGAGGGTGTCCTAGTTTCATTGAATATTTTTCTATTTCAGTTATATTGTAGCTGGGGACTTGAGGGGGGATATGAAGATGAGCGAAAACAGACATCGGGTATCCAGACGTCAATTTTTAAACTACACGCTGACCGGGGTCGGCGGTTTTATGGCGGCGGGAATGCTCATGCCTATGGTTCGCTTCGCGCTCGATCCGGTTTTAAGACCGACTGAGGATCAGGACATGGTTCAGGTTGTAAGCGTTGACGAGCTGACAAACGAACCGCAGCGCTTCGACTTCAAGATCAAACAAGTGGATGCCTGGTACGAATCTGAAGAATCGCGGTCGGCGTGGGTTTTCAAACATGGGGGAGAAATCATAGCTTTATCACCGGTTTGTAAGCATTTGGGGTGCACGGTCAACTGGAACAGCGATCCAAAAAATCCGAACAAGTTTTTTTGTCCGTGCCATTACGGACTTTATGAAAAGGATGGTACCAATGTACCCGGAACTCCGCCGCTTGCTCCTTTAGACCGATATGAGCAAGAGGTTAAAAACGGCTATCTTTACTTAGGGAAAGCCAAGCCGAGGAAGGATGGGTGATCATGCTAAACAAAATTTATGACTGGGTGGATGAAAGGCTTGATATCACACCGCTCTGGAGAGATATTGCCGATCACGAAGTTCCTGAACACGTCAATCCGGCGCACCATTTTTCAGCATTCGTCTATTGCTTTGGGGGATTGACGTTTTTTGTAACGGTCATTCAGGTGCTTTCCGGCATGTTTTTAACGATGTATTATGTCCCGGACATAAAAAATGCCTGGGAATCGGTTTACTATTTGCAAAATGAAGTAGCTTTCGGACAAATTGTACGGGGAATGCACCACTGGGGGGCAAGCCTGGTCATCGTCATGATGTTTCTTCATACGCTGAGGGTTTTCTTTCAGGGGGCGTATAAAAAGCCCAGGGAGCTGAACTGGATCGTCGGCGTGCTCATTTTCTTTGTCATGCTCGGCTTAGGTTTTACAGGCTACCTGCTGCCATGGGATATGAAGGCTCTGTTTGCGACAAAAGTAGGTCTGCAGATCGCGGAGGCGACGCCGCTGATCGGGCCGGAAATCAAAACGCTGCTCGCCGGTCATCCGGATATCGTCGGCGCCCAGACGTTGACGCGATTTTTTGCCATACACGTCTTTTTCCTGCCAGCCGCTCTCTTTGCGCTTATGGCTGCACACTTTATCATGATTCGCAAGCAAGGAATTTCCGGGCCGCTGTAAACGAGTGATGAAAAGAAAGAAGGAGGGGATGGCATGAAAAGGGGAAAAGGAATGAAGTTTGTCGGAGATTCGAGAATACCGGCGGAAAGAAAACCGAATATTCCAAAAGATTATTCGGAATTTCCGGGGAAAACGGAAGCGTTCTGGCCGAACTTTTTGCTTAAAGAGTGGCTTGTAGGAGCGGTTTTTCTGATCGGTTTTCTCGTATTGACCGTCGTTCATGAGCCTCCTCTTGAACGGATGGCCGATCCGACGGATACCGGTTACATACCTTTACCGGACTGGTACTTTCTATTTTTGTACCAATTGCTTAAATACGAATATGCCGCCGGGCCGTATACGGTGGTCGGAGCAATCGTCATACCGGCGATTGCGTTCGGGGCGCTTCTGCTGGCACCGTTTATCGACAGGGGGCCTGACAGAAGACCGTTTAAGCGTCCCGTTGCTGTCGGGCTGATGCTTTTGGCGCTGTCAGCCACGGTTTTCTTGACATGGCAGTCCGTCGTCACACACGATTGGGCCGCTGCCGAAGAACAAGGGAAAATCAAAGAAGAGGCTGACATTGACAAGAGCGCTGCGGGCTACAAGGTCTACCAGGAACAAGGCTGTATTTCTTGCCACGGCGATAACATGCAGGGCGGGGCAGCCGGACCGTCTCTCGTTGACAACGGTTTATCTCCTGAAGAGATTGCGAAAATCGCCAAGGAAGGCAAGGGGCAAATGCCGGCCGGCGTGTTTAAGGGTAATGATAAGCAGCTGAAAGAGCTGTCCAAATTCATATCTGAAACGACTGCAAAGTAAATGTTGTCAAGATTCAAAAGGAAAGATATACTCATGATAGAGCTGAAGCTGACGTTAGGTCAGCGTTCGAGGCTGTCGAAAAAATTCGGCAGCCTCTTCAAATTGCAGCGGGTCTATACTCCGAGAGCGTGAACACGCCCATGTGTTCCAGGCGGAGGACCCAAGCGGCAGCCCTTTTTATTTTAAAAGACTGTGAGTTGATAGAAGTGAAATGGATTCTTTACATGCTCGGGCAAAGATCAGTACTCGTCCTGCTATTGGCCGTCAACTTTCTCGGCACTGTCTACGGATATTATTGGTACCTTCCCCAGCTGGTGGACACTCCGGCAAAGTTTCTGATCTTTGTTCCCGACAGCCCGACAGCCACCTTGTTTTTTTTATTTGTCCTTTTGGGCTTTCTTTTAAAAAGGAATGCGTCCCTGTTTGAAGCGCTTGCTCTCGTTACGCTCGTTAAATACGGGCTGTGGGCGGTCGTCATGAATATACTCGTGCTTGTAACGACGGGAAGCCTTCATTGGACGGGGTATATGCTGATTGCATCGCATTTTGCCATGGCTGTGCAAGGCATTTTGTATTCGCCGTATTACCGGTTTAAAGCTTGGCACTTGGCGGCGGCTGCGGTTTGGACGCTCCATAATGATGTGATCGATTACCTGTTTAAGATGATGCCGAATTATTCAATGCTTGATCAATACATGCCGCAAATCGGCTATTTTACGTTTTGGATGAGCATCGCTTCGATCGGATTGGCGTATTATCTTGTCCTGTCTAAGAAAGCTTTCAAGCTGTAGGCTTTGGATAACAATCTTGGTCTAACCTTGTCCCTCTCTTCATACGCTGTAATAGAAGGAGTGGGAGGGACCGTAAATGATACGAAAGGTGATCCTTTGCATGCTGATTGCGCTCGTTTTTCCTGCCTGCGGTTTGAAAGCGGGCGGTGATCCGAAAGCATTGCAGGAATTGAACGAACTGTCCGATACCGTATTCCAATTAACAAGGCAGACGCAATATGAAGAGGCTGTCCAGATTCTCCAATATTTTGAAGACAGGCTGAAGGCTGCGGAGAAAAGCGAAGCGGAAGGTGTGATGACCGCAACAGAGGTCCGCCAGGTTACGCTGGCATATCATGATGTGCTGAAAAGCCTTGAAGACAAAGAGACGGAGCAAACAGACAAGCTTAAAGCAGCGGCTCAGTTCAGGATGCTGATGGATGCGTTGGAGTCCGACCATGACCCGCTTTGGAGTTCGCTGAAAAAGCCGATCATGGATTCGTTTCAAGCGCTGAAAGCCGGTATTCAAAAGGAAGACGGCATGACGTTTCAGGAAAAATGGAATCATTTCTTATCATTGTATGATACGATTTATCCAAGCTTAACGATTGATGTCCCGCCAAAACAACTTAAAAGCGTCTCAAACCATATCGATGTCGTCGAGCACGGCGATTTTCAGCAAATGACGGAAAGCAGCAAGCTCGAAAGGCTGAATGCGCTGGAAAAAGATTTGGAAGACGTATTTAATCAAGTGGAGGAAGATGACGCAGATCCCTCCTTGTTGTGGGTCATCCTGACAACTGGAAGCATCATCCTTTCTACGCTGACATACGTCGGTTTCAGGAAGTATAAAGCCGAAGGGGACAGGCGCAAAAAAAGGGAAAAGGATTGGCCGAAATAGAAGCTCTGCAGCCCGCAGGCTTCTTTTTGTTTGATGGTTCAGCGGGAAATGGGATTTTTGTTTTCGTCAAGCGTAAATCCCTCACCCAATACATCGTGAACATCGCTTACCGCAACAAATGCATGGGGGTCGACGGATGTGATCACATTTTTTAAAAGGACCACTTCATTTTTCGGGACGACGCAATATAACACATCGCGCTCGGCTTTCGTATAGGACCCCTGGCCTTTTAAAACCGTGACTCCGCGTTCCATTTCTTCGATTATTTTTTGCTGGATCTGCTCGTTTTTTTCGGAAATGATGGTCGCTCCTTTTGCAGCGTACCCGCCTTCCTGCATGAAGTCAATCACTTTTGAGGCAACAAATACGGCGACGAGAGTGTACATCGCTTCTTTATAGGAAAGATAAAAAATAAGCGAAAGCGTAATGACGCAGGCGTCAAATACAAACATGACTTTGCCCATGGGTGTATGGAAATATTTGTTGACGAGTCGGACGATGATATCAACGCCGCCTGTCGTACCTCCGTATCTAAAAATGATTCCGAGCCCGGTGCCGATAAAAACGCCGGCAAACAGCGCTGCAAGCGCAAGATCGTGCTTCAGCGGCATATGGATCTGGAAGCGCTGGAAAATCCATAAAAACACGGACAGGCTGACGGTTCCGATGATCGAATACGCAAAAACCGTTCTTCCGAGCAGCCTCCAGCCGATGATAAAGACCGGAATGTTTAATACCAGATTGGAAATGGAAGGATCGATCTTAAACAAGAAATACAGGAGCAGGGTGATTCCGGTAAAACCGCCTTCCGACAAATTGTTTTGCATATTAAAATGAACAAGTCCAAACGAAAAGACAGCGGCGCCCGCCAAGATAAACAAAACATTTTTCATTCTGATCTCTCCGAACATAAAAATCCCCTTTCCTTCCATAAGCTGGCGTTAATATTATAGTGTATCCCATCTAAAACAGCAAACCCGTCTCAAACATTTGTCAAACTTGTTTGAATTCGCTAACATGTAAGAGATGACAGGAGGTTTTGCCAAATGACTCAGGAAAAAACGGTGAAAGATATACAGCGCGAGGTTGATGAATATATCGGCCAATTTAAAGAAGGCTATTTCAGCCCGCTTGCGATGATGGCCAGGCTGACGGAGGAACTCGGCGAACTGGCGCGGGAAATCAATCATCATTACGGGGAAAAGCCGAAGAAAAAAACCGAAGCCGAAAAAAAGATCGAAGAGGAAATCGGCGACGTTTTATTTGTTTTAGTTTGTTTAGCCAATTCACTTCATATATCATTAGATGAAGCGCATGATATGGTCATGGAGAAATTCAACACCCGTGACAAAGACCGCTGGACAAGAAAAGAAGAAGGAAAGTAGAGGAGATTCACATGCCAAAAGAAACGATCAAAATTGCCATAGCCGGCCCCCGCGGAAGAATGGGGACGGAAGCGGTCAAGCTTGTCGAGGATACCGCTCACTTTGAACTCGTCGGGGCGATTGACCGTACATATAACGGGAAGAAGCTGTCTGAAGTTATGCAGTGCCGCTCAAATGCGGTGATTTATACGGACATACACGAATGCTTTTCAGAAACGGCTCCGGACGTGCTGATTGATTTGACAACGCCTGAAATCGGTAAATTACATACGAAAATCGCCTTGGAGCACGGAGTCCGTCCGGTTGTCGGGACGACGGGATTCTCAGAAAGCGATCTCGATGAACTGATGCAGCTCACAGACGAAAAAGGAATCGGCGCAATCATTGCGCCAAACTTTGCGCTGGGAGCCGTCCTGATGATGAAATTTTCGCAGATGGCGGCCAACTATTTTACCGATGTGGAAATCATTGAACAGCATCATGATCAAAAGCTTGACGCCCCGAGCGGCACAGCGTTGAAAACAGCGGAAATGATCTCGGCCGTCCGGGAAGCAAAACAGCAGGGGCACCCTGACGAAAAAGAGATTTTGCCGGGAGCAAGAGGAGCAGAACAAAGCGGAATCCGCCTGCACAGCGTCCGCTTGCCGGGATTGATTGCCCATCAGGAAGTGCTGTTCGGCGGAGACGGACAAACGCTGAAAATCCGTCATGATTCATATAACCGTGCATCTTTCATGTCAGGTGTGAAACTGGCTGTTGAACAAGTGATGAAAATCGATCAGCTTGTCTACGGCCTTGAAAATATCATCGATTAATGACAAAAGGGGGAAATCGCTTTGAAAATCGCTTTAATCGCCCATGACCGTAAAAAACAGGATATGATTCAGCTTGTGACGGCGTATCAAAACATTTTAAAAAAGCACGAACTGTTTGCGACGGGGACGACCGGATTGAAAATCATGGAAGCAACCGGCCTGTCCATCGTCCGCTTCCAATCGGGGCCGCTCGGCGGAGATCAGCAGATTGGCGCGCTGATTGCGAAAAACGAAATCGACCTTGTCATCTTTTTAAGAGATCCGCTGACGGCTCAGCCGCATGAACCTGACGTTTCCGCATTGATCCGCCTGTCTGATGTCTACTCAATCCCGCTTGCGACCAATATGGGGACTGCGGAGATTTTGATCCGCTCGCTTGAAAAAGGCGCCTTTGAATTTAGAAATCTCGTTCACGGCGGGGATCGTAATGCTTGATATACTTGCTTTTGGCGCGCATAGCGATGATGTGGAAATCGGCATGGGAGGAACCATTGCGAAATACGCGGAAAAAGGGTTCCGGATCGGCATTTGCGATTTAACAAGGGCTGAACTGTCATCGAACGGAACGGTCGAAACGAGAAAAAGCGAAGCGGCGCTGGCGGCGGACATTTTAGGCGTCAGCCCGCGCATCTCCCTCTCGCTCCCGGACCGCGGCCTGTTTTTGAACGAGGAGGCGATCCGGGAAGCTGTAACCGTCATTCGGGCGTATAAGCCGAAGCTCGTGTTTGTGCCTTATCAAAAAGATCGGCACCCGGATCACGGACACGCGGCGGAAATCGTCGAAGAGGCGGTTTTTTCCGCCGGAATACATAAATATCAAGATGGAAACAATCAGCCGGCTCATAAAGTGCAAAATATGTATTACTATATGATAAACGGCTTTCATAAACCTGAATTTGTAATCGATATTTCCGATACGATGGAAAAGAAAATAGCGAGTCTCAGAGCATACAGGAGCCAGTTTACCCGGTCTGGGCAATCGGTGGAAACGCCGCTGACGAACGGGTATATCGAGACTGTTGAAGCGCGGGAAAAACTTCTCGGAAAAGAAGCAGGCGTCGCTTATGCGGAAGGATTTTTTTCGAAGCGTACGCTTGTGTTAAACAACGATTTATTTGGGGGCGGATGATGAAAAAACTAAAAATCGGAATCACGTGTTATCCGAGTGTCGGCGGATCGGGAATCATCGCGACCGAACTCGGCAAGCTGCTCGCGGAAAGAGGGCATGAAATTCATTTTATTACGTCAAGTGTCCCGTACAGACTGAATAAAGTATATTCCAACATTTATTTTCACGAGGTGCAAGTCAATCAATATGCCGTGTTTAAGTATCCGCCTTATGATTTGGCATTGGCCAGCAAAATGGCGGAAGTGGCCAAGCGGGAGCAGCTCGATATTTTGCATGCCCACTACGCTGTCCCGCATGCGGTTTCGGCTTTTTTAGCCAAGCAGATGCTGGGCGGAAACATCAAAACGGTCACCACGCTTCATGGCACCGATATTACGGTGCTCGGGTATGACCCGTCATTACAGGACTTGATCAAATTCGCCATTGAATCGTCGGACCGCGTGACGGCTGTATCATCCGCGCTTGCGTCTCAGACGTATGATTTGATCAAACCGGATAAGAAAATAGAAACGATCTACAATTTTGTTGATGAGCGGGTTTACATAAAGCACGATCATCATGCATTAAAAGAGCAGTACGGCATTTCGCCTGATGAAAAAGTGATCATCCATGTATCGAATTTCAGACAAGTCAAACGCGTGCAGGATGTCATTCATGTATTCAGCCGAATCGTCAAGCGGATGAAAGCAAAGCTCCTTCTCGTCGGTGACGGCCCGGAAATGACTGTCATCTGCCAGCTTGTCAGACAGCTTGGCTTAGGGGACGATGTACTCTTCTTAGGCAAGCAGGACAACGTAGAGGAGCTATACGCGATCAGCGATTTGAAACTCCTTTTATCGGAAAAGGAAAGCTTCGGCCTTGTTCTTCTTGAAGCGATGGCCTGCGGCGTTCCTTGCATCGGAACGAACATCGGAGGCATCCCGGAAGTGATAGAAGACGGAGTTTCCGGTTTTTTGGTCAATATAGGCGACGTCGATGCTGCGGCCGAAAAAGCGCTCCGTTTGTTCACGGATGACGCTTTGCATTCGAGCTTTGCGGAAGCGGCGCTGAGAAACATCAGGGACCGGTTTTCTTCCTGCAGTATCATCGGCCAGTATGAGGATATTTACAATCAATTAATAGAACTGGAAGTGTGAGCGATGGAGGATCTCTTTGTAAAGGCTCTCCCCCTCCTTCATGAGCTGAAAAAACACGGCTGGCAGGCTTATTTCGTCGGCGGGGCCGTCAGGGATACACACATGAATCGTCCGGTCGGGGACGTCGATATCGCAACAGATGCGCCGCCGGAGGAAATCGAGAGCATTTTTCCGAAAACGATCGATGTCGGAAAAGAGCATGGAACGATCATCGTTTTGCTGAATGGAGAATCTTATGAAGTGACGACGTTTCGTTCCGAACTCGAATACGAGGATTACAGAAGGCCGAGCGGTGTTCAATTTATCAAATCTCTCAAGGAAGACCTCAAACGCCGCGACTTAACGATCAACGCCATGGCGATGGATGAAAGCGGCAGGCTGATCGATTATTTCGGCGGTCTTTCTGATATAAAAGAAAAGGTCATTCAGACGGTCGGAGACCCTGCGGAGCGCTTTCACGAAGACGCGCTCCGCATGCTGCGGGCCCTCCGGTTTATGAGCCAGCTCGAATTTACGCTTTCGGAAAAGACAAAAGCGGCGATTTGTGAAAACAGTCATCTGCTGGCGCATATTTCAACAGAGCGAAAAACGGCAGAATTTGAAAAGCTGTTGAAAGGAAAAGCGGCTGGCCCGGCGCTTGCCGCGGCGGCCGACACAGGCCTGTACAAAGAGCTGCCCGGATTGGACGGAAAACCGGAAGAGGTCCGGTCTGCCGGCGTTTTTCCTTTTTATAAGCTGGAAAAAAGAGCGGACATCTGGGCGGCTTTCCTCTCCATGATATCGATTGACGATGCCCGATCCCACGCTTTTTTGAAAGCGTGGAAGCTGCCGGGCAAAGTCATCAAGCAGGCAGCGGAAGTCGGGAGCCGCATCAATCAAAAATGGGACAGGCTTTCCATGTATGAGGCCGGTGAAGAGACGCTTCTTTCGGCGGGCATGATTCATATGCTGAAGAAGACGGGGCAAATCGATGAACGGCGTTTGGCCGAAATACGGCAGGCTTATTCTGAACTTCCGATCAAAAGCTTGAAAGACCTCGCCGTTACGGGCGGGGACCTTCTCCAAATGAGAAACAAGCCGCCGGGCAAATGGGTTTCCGAAGACTTAAAACGGATTGAACACGCCGTTTTAATGGGGGAGCTCGCCAATCAAAAAAAAGCCATAGAGGAGTGGCTGAACGAATGCAATCAAACTTAAGAAAAAAACTCATTCAATTGTTTACCGAGGCTGACGGGGAATTCATCTCAGGACAGAAAATCAGCGAAGAGCTCGGATGCTCCAGAACGGCGGTCTGGAAGCATATTGAGGAACTGAGAAAATCGGGTTATGAGCTTGAAGCCGTCAGAAAGCTCGGCTATAAAATGAAAAAAAAGCCGGATAAGATCACTGAAAATGAAATCAGGCTCGGATTAAAAACGGAAAAAATGGGTCAAACGATTTATTTTCAGGATGTCGTGTCATCGACGCAAAAAGTCGCCCATGAACTGGCGAATAACGGTGCGCCGGAAGGGACGATCGTCGTAGCCGATAAGCAGACGGAAGGAAGGGGGAGAATGTCGAGAGCGTGGCACTCTCCTGAAGGAAACGGAATCTGGATGAGCCTCATTTTGCGGCCGGAGATTCCCGTCCAAAAAACGCCGCAATTGACCCTTTTGACCGCCGTGGCGATCGTCCAGGCAATCGAGGAGCAAACAGGGATCGCTGCGGAAATTAAATGGCCGAACGACATTTTAATCAACGGCAAAAAAGCGGTCGGGATTTTAACCGAATTGCAGGCGGAAGCCGACCAGGTCCATTCCGTCATCGTCGGTACGGGCATTAACGTCAATCAGCTTGCTGACGATTTTCCAAGCGAGCTAAAGGAGACGGCCACAAGCCTTCGCTTGGCGAGCGGCGAAAAAATCGACAGGGCGGCTCTTATTCAGACGATCTTGTTAACCTTTGAAAAAAGGTACCGCGAGTACATCACGCACGGGTTCCGGCCGATCAAGCTTTTATGGGAAAGCTATGCGCTGACTCTCTATCGCGAATTGACCGCGCGGACGCTTTCCGGAACGTTCCGGGGCAAAGCGCTCGGAATCGATGACGAAGGCGTGCTGCTCCTGGAAACGGGCGACGGAATCAAAAAAATCTATTCCGCAGATATCGAAATTAGTCCGTCATAGTTGGAACGGACGCGGCGTTTTTGGTATACTTCGATTGGGCAGTATCCGTTGGAACTGCACCTGCAAACGAAGTTTTATAAATAAACAGTCTGCCTTGATCCAAAAAGGACTGGGACAGAGGGATGATTCTTGCCGATGACGGACGATGCAAAATCTTCTTCGCGGAAGATTTTTTTACTGTCCGAAAAAAGGCAGCTCATCTCCTCTGAAAAAGAGGAGGAGAAACACATGAAGACAAAACTTGATTTTTTGAAAATGAAACAGGACGGAGAGCCGATCGTCATGCTGACCGCTTACGACTATCCGGCGGCAAAGCTGGCCGAGCAAGCCGGAGTGGACATGATCCTTGTCGGCGATTCTCTCGGAATGGTCGTCCTCGGCCTTGACTCGACCGTATCGGTTACCGTCGCAGACATGATCCACCACACAAAGGCCGTAAAACGGGGTGCAAAACATACATTTGTCGTTACAGACATGCCGTTTATGTCCTATCACTGCTCACAGGAAGACGCGCTCAAAAACGCGATGAAAATCGTGCAGGAAAGCGGTGCGGATGCGTTGAAGCTCGAAGGCGGAGACGGGGTGTTTGAAACGATTACAGCCTTAACAAGGGGCGGAATACCTGTGGTCAGTCATTTAGGCTTGACCCCGCAGTCTGTAGGTGTCCTTGGAGGCTATAAAGTACAGGGAAAAGACGAAGAAAGCGCGAAAAAACTGATCGAAGACAGCAGGCGCTGCGAAGAAGCAGGGGCGATTGCCCTCGTGCTTGAATGCGTTCCTGCCAAACTCGCGGAACGGATTTCAAAAGAATTAACGATCCCGGTTATCGGCATCGGAGCAGGCGTCTACACAGACGGACAGGTTCTTGTCTACCATGATGTCGTCGGCCACGGAGTCGGCCGGACGCCGAAATTTGTTAAACAATACGCGCAAATCGACCCGCCGATTGAAGCGGCGCTTACCGGATATGTGCAAGACGTGAGAAACCGAGACTTTCCGGAAGATGCTCATTCCTTCCATATTGATCAAGAAGTGCTTGAAGGGTTATACGGAGGAAAATAATCATGATTGAGATCCATACAGCAAAAGAAATTCAAACGATAGCAAACACATATCGAAAAGAAGGAAAAACGATCGGATTCGTGCCGACGATGGGATTTCTTCACGAAGGGCATATGGCGCTTGTGAAAAAAGCGCGGAAAGACAATGATATCGTCGTGATGAGCATTTTTGTCAATCCTCTTCAATTCGGTCCGGGGGAAGACTATGAAGCATATCCCAGAGATATCGAAAGAGACCGGAAGCTGGCGAAGGAGGGGGGAGTGGACGTTTTGTTCACTCCCGCTCCCGAGGAAATGTACAAAGCTGAATCAACGGTTATCGCCAGCGTCAAAAAAAGGACCGATGTCCTTTGCGGCCGTTCAAGACAAGGTCATTTTGACGGCGTCGCAACCGTACTGACGAAGCTGTTCAACCTCGCGTCTCCGACGAGGGTTTATTTTGGAATGAAGGATGCGCAGCAGGTCGCTGTTGTCGACGGCTTGATCGATGATTTCTTCATGGACATTGAGCTTGTTCCCGTTGATACGGTGCGGGAAGAAGACGGGCTTGCGAAAAGCTCGCGGAATGTTTATCTGACACAGAGCGAGCGGAAAGAAGCGGCGGCTTTATACGAGGCGCTTCGGCATGGCGACCGGCTCGTTTCCGAGGGCGAGCGCAATCCGGATGCCGTGAAAAAAGAAATTCGGGGCATATTGGAAAAAACGAGCGGTGTCATCGATTATGCGGAGATTTACTCATATCCGGAATTGAAGAGCCTAAAGACGCTGAGCGGGAAATTCATTATAGCGGTAGCCGTAAAATTCTCAAAAGCCCGCCTAATTGATAATATCATCATCGAAATTCCGGACGATCAAAAGGAGGATGAATGATGTACCGGACGTTAATGAGCGCCAAGCTTCACAGAGCGAGGGTGACGGAAGCCAACTTGAACTACGTCGGCAGCATCACGATAGATGAAGATTTATTGGATGCCGTCG
>NZ_JBALMR010000048.1:36018-54648 GCF_036963165.1 Bacillus sp. JJ675
CGCCCGGCTGGAAACATACATCATTCCCGGTGAAAGGGGGAGCGGCGTCATTTGCCTGAATGGCGCAGCCGCCCGGCTCGTTCAAAAAGGAGATGTCGTCATCATTGTGTCATACGCGATGATGACGGAAGAAGAGGCGAAGCATCACAAGCCGAAAGTGGCCGTTTTGAACGAGAAGAACGAAATTGAGCAAATGCTTGGGTTTGAGCCGGCCCGCACCATTCTGTAAAGCCCCCAATGCTGGGGGCTTTCATGCCGTTTTAGGAAGAACATTTTAAAAGAGGCCTGTTTTTTCAGCCGCTGTCCTCATGTACTTTCTAAAAACGTGTTACACTTTTGTTGAACGTATCAAAATTGAGGTGTCCATTGAATGAACAATCAACGTTATGTAGTCATTGATGTGGAAACGACAGGGAATTCGCCGAAAAAAGGCGACAAAATTATTCAAATTGCAGCGGTTGTGATTGAAAATGGACAAATTACCGAACGTTTCTCCAAGTATGTGAATCCAAACCAGCCCATTCCCGCTTTTATCGAACAGCTGACGGGAATCACAAATGAGATGGTGGAAAACGAAGAGCCGTTTTCGGCGATCGCCGGAGATATATTTGAACTTCTTAATGAGAGCTGTTTTATAGCACATAACATTCACTTCGACCTCGGATTTGTCAAACACGAATTGAAGGAAGCCGGTTACGGAGGGCTCGAATGCAATGTGCTTGATACGGTGGAGCTTGCGAGAATCGCATATCCCCGCTTCGACGGATACAAGCTGACAGAACTGAGCGAAGAGCTGAAGCTCAAGCATGAAAACCCGCACAGAGCAGACAGTGATGCAGAAGTAACCGCCATGATTTTCTTACATATGATGGACAGATTCAAGCGGCTGCCGCTCCCTGTCCTGAAAGGGATAAGGCGTCTATCGTGGCACCTGATCAGCGATGCGCAGGAGCTGTTTGACGGTTTGATCGTCGAAAAGGACCGGCGTGCAGAGCTTGAAGAAGGGTATATCAAAGTCGGTTCATTTGTTATAAAAGCGCCTGAGACTGCGCCTGAAGAACCCGAAAAAGAGGTCTTCCCATCTCATGAAACACATATTTGGGAGGATGGGCCAGGCCTCTCTTCTTTGCCGAGGTTTGAAAAAAGAGAAGGGCAAACAAAAATGATGAAAGAGGTCTGGACCGCGTTTACGAATCACGAACACGCTCTGATCGAGGCGGCGACAGGGATCGGGAAGACGCTTGGGTACCTCGTGCCTGCCGCCGTTTATGCCAAACAAACCGAAAAGCCGGTTGTTGTCAGCACGTATACGACATTGCTCCAGCAGCAGATTTTGCACCATGATATCCCGCTTATGCAGCAGGCCGTGCCGTTTTCGGTCAAAGCCGCTGTGCTGAAAGGGCGGTCCCATTATTTATGCATCCATAAATTCGAGCAGATTTTGCAGGAAGATGACGATAATTATGATGCCGTCCTGGCAAAGGCGCAAATTCTCGTCTGGCTGACGGATACACAGACCGGCGATTTATCCGAAATCAACCTGCCGTCCGGCGGGAAACTGCTATGGGAACGAATCGCTTTTGATGACCGTTCTTATGAGAGAAACCGCCCGTTTAAAGAGCTGTGTTTTTATGAACGGGCAAAAAGAGAAGCAGACAATGCCGACCTGATCATCACCAACCATGCGCTACTTTTGACAGATGAAATCAACCAGCGAATCCATGCAGCTCATGCGGATACGTTTGTGATCGATGAAGCCCATCACTTTGAACGTGCCGCCGGCGAACAGTTTGGAGCAAGGGCCGATTACGTTTCGCTGCATAAACAATTGATGCGGCTCGGCACTTTAAAGCAGAGAGGCCTTCTGAAAAAAGCAGAACGGCTGTTCCGCTCATTCGGCATCTCTTCGGAAACGTTTTTCCAAATCGATGAATGGCTCGGCCGGCTCATTGAGGAAAGCGATATGTTCTTCACATCTGTCCATGCTTTTGTCAAACGGAGGAAACCAAAGAAGGATGTCAACCGTCTGCTCTATAAGGTTGGTTCAGGCGGAGAAAACCGGGCTTGGAGCCGTCTCGAAGAAGGCGCCAGAAGGCTGTGCGCCATGCTTTATGATATGCATCAGCTGTTTTTGGATCAAAAGGAACAGGTAAGCGGCAAACACGTTTCTTTCACAAGCCGGCAGGCGTTTCTTCTTGAAGAATATCAATCGTGCATGGCCTATCTTGAAGAGTACGGCAATAAGCTCAGGCGTTTGCTTTTTGAACACGCCGACGATGAAGTCGTCTGGATTGAAATTGATGCAAAAGGGGCGAAAAATGCGGCCGCTTTTTATGCCCAGCCACTGGATGCGGGCGAAATGCTGGCTGACCGTTTTTTTACCCGGAAAAGGAGCGTCGTTCTCACTTCTGCGACGCTTGTCGTGGAAAACTCTTTCAGCTATATGATCAAAAAGCTCGGGTTAAGCGATTTTTATCCGAGAACCTTGCAAATCGAGTCGCCTTTCTCTTATGATAAGCGTATGAAAATCATGATTCCGACAGATGTCAGCCCGATTACAAACGATCATCCCGAGGAGTATACCGCGGATGTTGCCCGATATATCATGGCGCTTTCACAGCAGCCGAATGCCAAGGTGCTCGTGCTGTTTACATCTCATGACATGCTGCGCGATGTGTATCAGTTGCTGAAAGACGAAGCTGACCTTCAGTGCCAGCTTTTGGCTCAGGGGGTATCCGGAGGAAGCCCTATCAAGATTATGAAGTCGTTTAAGTCTTGTCAGCAAGCGGTCCTGCTCGGAACGAACCATTTTTGGGAAGGCGTCGACTTTCCGGGGGACGAACTGACAACGCTGGTCATTGCAAGACTTCCTTTCAAGCCGCCTGATCATCCTGTTGAATCAGCCAAGTGCGAAAGAGCGAAACAAAAAGGGGAAAGCCCGTTTCAGGCCGTCTCGCTTCCTGAAGCTGTTTTAACCTTCAGACAGGGAATCGGCAGGCTTTTGCGTTCGCGAGAGGACAGCGGCATGGTCGTGATTCTCGATCGCCGGATTCGCACTTCATCCTACGGCAGGGTGTTTATGAAGGCTTTGCCTCCTGCTTCTGTTGAAGAGCCGGATTTATCGGGTCTAAAAGCTTATATTTCAAGGCTTTAATGCATAAAAAGCCGCATCAAGCGGCTCTTCACATGGTGTGGATTAAGGTTTTATTTTTGGCTGTTTATATAAACGGTTTATCCGTTGTAACAACTATTATGGCTTATCGCAGACAGAGTATGAATTACAATTATTGTTTCGTGCGGAGGTATTTGATAATGGATAGCAAAATCGAAATTCTTTCTACCGTGACTGTTGAGCATTCGGACGATCTTTATAAAATCGTCGATTTGTTAAACCGGACGCTTAAGCGCAACGATTTAATGTTTGGTCTTGCCCTTGATGAAGAAGATCAAAAACAGGCAATTTTCACTATTTATCGAACGTAGGGGATAAAAATGGGCAAAAAAACTTTAATTTTCATTCTGATATTTGGTATTATTTTTTTAACAGCGATTCTTGCCGGGGCGAACGTATACCGGACAGCAATGAGCCAAAAAGAGAGCGGTCACCCGGAAGCGGCAGCCCTCGCAAAAGAGAAGGCCGATTTAAAGGAAGTTGATTCCGTCGAAACGTTTGTCGGCAAAGAGAAGCAGTACATTGTGGAAGGAAAAAACAAAAAGGGCGAAAACATGTACGTGTGGGTGCCTGACGACAAAAAACAGAAGACGATCTTCAAAAAAGCGTCGGATGGCATTTCAAGCCGCCAGGCCGCCAAAGCGGTTGAGAATGAAGGCCTTGTGTCCCACCTGAAACAGGTGCATCTGGCAAGAGAAGGAAATGTTCTGATGTGGGAAGTTATATACTTAAATAAAGATGGGCAATACAGTTTAAGTTATGTGGACTTTATAAATGGAAAAATTCACAAAACGATAACGCCATAAGTCGAAACAGGGGGAAACCAAGTTGAATCTAGCGAAAAGAGTATCAGCATTAACACCGTCTGCAACATTGGCAATCACAGCAAAAGCAAAAGAATTAAAAGCGGCAGGGCACGATGTGATCGGCCTTGGTGCGGGAGAGCCGGATTTCAACACGCCGGAGCACATCATCGAAGCGGCCGTCCGCTCCATGAATGAAGGCCACACGAAATATACGCCTTCAGGAGGGCTTGCTGCCCTGAAAGAAAGCATCGCCGAAAAATTCAAACGCGATCAGGGCATTGAATACAGCCAATCAGAAATTATTGTATGTACAGGTGCGAAGCACGCTCTTTACACCCTATTTCAAGTATTGCTTGATGAGGGAGATGAAGTGATTATTCCGACGCCATACTGGGTCAGCTACCCTGAGCAGGTCAAGCTTGCCGGAGGCCGCCCCGTGTTTGTCGAAGGGTTAGAGGAAAACAGCTTCAAGATTTCTCCTGAACAGCTTGAACAAGCGCTGACAGATAAAACGAAAGCCGTCATCATCAATTCTCCAAGCAATCCGACCGGCATGATGTATTCGGAAGAAGAGCTCAAAGCGCTTGGCGACGTTTGTCTCCGCAACGATATTTTAATCGTGTCAGATGAAATTTACGAAAAGCTGATTTACGGCGGAGGAAAACACGTGTCGATCGCACAGCTTTCCCCTGAGCTAAAAAGACAGACGATTATTATCAACGGAGTTTCTAAATCGCACAGCATGACCGGCTGGAGAATCGGCTATGCAGCGGGAAATGAAGCGATCATTAAAGCGATGACCAACCTTGCCAGCCACAGTACATCAAACCCGACTTCTGTCGCTCAATACGGCGCCATCGCCGCTTACAACGGGTCTCAGGAGCCTGTTGAAGAGATGAAAAAGGCATTTGAAGAGCGCCTGAACAAAGTATATGAGCTGCTTCTGGAGATTCCGGGGCTGACTTGCCTGAAGCCGGAAGGTGCTTTTTATCTGTTCCCGAACGCAAAAAAAGCGGCTGAAGCATGCGGCTATAAAACCGTTGACGAATTTGCGGAAGCTCTTCTTGAAGAGGAGAAGGTCGCGATTGTCCCTGGCTCTGGATTCGGTGCGCCGGACAATATCCGCCTGTCCTATGCGACATCTCTTCCGCTGTTGGAAGAAGCAGTGAAACGCATTCGCCGCTTTGTGGTGAACCGCAGCAAATAACCTGAAAAGCGTCCTCCTGCGGGGCGCTTTTTATGATGCCATTGACCTTATCCGTTGAAAAAAGGTATAATATAAGTTATGGATGTCAGAGAGAAAACGGGCATGACCCTTTTCTTGGTTTTGGAGGGAAACGATAGTGAAAACAACAATAAACCAAGTGTACAAACATGTTGGTGAAGAAGTGACAATCGGCGCCTGGATTGCCAATAAACGTTCAAGCGGTAAAATCGCATTTTTACAGCTTCGCGACGGGACGGGCTTTATTCAGGGAGTCGTCGTTAAAGCGGAAGTGGATGAAGAGATTTTCCAAATTGCGAAAACGGTCACACAGGAAACGTCTTTGTATGTAACAGGCATCGTGAAAGAGGACGAACGCTCTCCTCTCGGGTACGAGCTTGCCGTGACATCGCTTAAAGTCATCCACGAAGCAAAGGACTATCCGATTACGCCGAAAGAACACGGAACAGAGTTTTTAATGGATCACAGGCATCTGTGGCTTCGTTCCAAACGGCAGCACGCCACAATGAAAATCCGAAACGAAATCATTCGCGCTACATACGAATTTTTCAATAAAGAAGGCTTTGTAAAAGTCGATCCGCCGATTTTGACGGGAAGCGCTCCAGAAGGAACGACAGAGCTGTTTGCGACGAAGTACTTTGATGAAGACGCTTATTTATCGCAAAGCGGCCAGCTGTACATGGAAGCCGCTGCAATGGCTTTAGGAAAAGTCTTTTCCTTCGGGCCGACCTTCAGGGCGGAAAAATCAAAAACAAAGCGCCATCTGATTGAGTTTTGGATGATCGAGCCAGAAATGGCGTTTGTTGAATTCAATGAAAACCTCGAAGTGCAGGAAAATTACGTGTCTTTTGTTGTACAAAGCGTTCTTGAAAACTGCAAAATCGAGCTTAAAACGCTCGGAAGGGACACGTCGAAGCTCGAGCAGATCAAAGCGCCATTCCCGCGGATCACGTATGATGAAGCGATCCAGTTCTTAAAAGACAAAGGCTTTGATGACATCGAATGGGGCGACGATTTTGGGGCGCCTCATGAAACGGCGATTGCCGAAAGCTATGACAAGCCGGTGTTCATCACGCATTATCCGACATCTTTAAAGCCGTTCTACATGCAGCCTGCGCCTGACAGGGAAGAAGTCGTTCTTTGTGCAGACTTGATCGCTCCTGAAGGCTATGGCGAAATCATCGGCGGCTCAGAAAGGATCCATGATCTTGAACTTCTTGAAGCGCGCTTGAAAGAGCACGGCTTAGAATCTGATGCATATAAATGGTATGCTGAGCTGAGAAAATACGGTTCTGTTCCGCATTCAGGCTTCGGACTCGGTTTGGAGCGGACGGTTGCCTGGATCTGCGGGTCGCCTCACGTACGTGAAACGATTCCGTTCCCAAGACTGCTAAATCGTTTATATCCTTAAAAAAAAGTCTCCTGCTATGACAGGAGACTTTTTCACAGTCATCCTGATATACTGGAAGGTAAGAGGTGTATCAAATGAAAAAACAGCAATTTATAAAGATGCAGGAAATGGGATCTGTCAGCATTCCGAATCTGCTCTTTTTGAATTACAGAGAGCTTGGGCTTGACGAAACAGAGTTTATGCTGCTGTTAAACATCAAAATGCATGTGGAAAAAGGCTCTTTTTTCCCGACGCCTGAAGAATTGAGCAAAACGATGTCGATTGCGACTGAACAATGTATGAACATGCTGAGGATGTTTATCCAAAAAGGCTTTCTCTATATAGAAGAATGCGAAGACCAGAACGGCATTAAGTTTGAAAAATATTCGCTCGAACCTTTGTGGAGCAAACTGTTTGATTATCTCGAAATGGCGGAGAAGAAAAAACAGGATGAAGAGCAAGAAGGCGAACAAAAAAGCCTGTACACGATTTTTGAAGAAGAGTTTGCCAGGCCTTTATCTCCGCTGGAATGCGAGACGCTCTCCATCTGGATTGATCAGGATCACCACGATGTGCAGATGATCAAGCAGGCGTTAAAAGAAGCCGTCATGTCGGGAAAATTAAGCTTCCGCTATATTGACCGCATTCTTTTTGAATGGAAGAAAAACGGAATCACAACAATCGAACAAGCCGTCAGCTACAGCCAAAAATTCCGGCGAAAGACGCCCCGGCAAAGCGAGCAAAAGGAGTATAAAAGACAGGTTCCTTTTTACAATTGGCTTGAACATTAAGGTGAAAAGGTGAAAAGGTGAAGACATGTTAACGAAAAAACAGATCGAGTTTTGTTTAGAAACGATTGGCGAAATGTTTCCTGATGCAGAATGCGAACTGGTTCACGACAATCCGTTTGAACTCGTCATCGCTGTCGCTTTATCCGCCCAATGCACGGATGCTTTGGTCAACAAAGTGACAAAAACGCTGTTTCAAAAATATAAAAAGCCGGAAGATTACCTTGCGGTGCCGCTGGAAGAGCTTCAGCAGGACATCAAATCGATCGGCTTATACCGAAATAAAGCGAAAAATATTCAAAAGCTCTGCAAAATGCTGATTGAAGAATACGGCGGTGAAGTGCCGAAAGACAGGGATGAGTTGGTCAAACTTCCCGGTGTCGGGAGAAAAACGGCCAATGTCGTCGTCTCGGTGGCATTTGGTGTACCGGCCATCGCAGTCGACACCCATGTGGAAAGGGTTTCGAAAAGGCTTGGCTTCTGCCGCTGGAAGGATTCAGTCACAGAAGTAGAAAAAGCGCTGATGAAAAAAGTGCCGGAATCCGAATGGTCTGTGACACACCACAGACTGATCTTTTTCGGCCGCTACCACTGCAAGGCGCAACGGCCGAAATGTGAAGTATGTCCGCTGTTTTCCTTGTGCCGCGAAGGTCAAAAACGCTATAAAAAAGGACTGGTGAAGCTGCCGTGACAAGCGTTTCGCTTCTATCTGAATATGAACAGCCGCTGAGAAATATGAAGCCGGAAAGCGATGACAGGATTGCCGTTCTAAATGAGAATCCGCTCTATTTTGATTTTTTTGCAGAAGAGGGGATGCCTAAACCGTGGGACGACAAATCGGAATGGGTCCCGCTCCTTTTTCAAATGTGGGAGCAAACGAAGGACAGGCTTCTTCCCGTTTTCCAAACGAGAAAATCGAGATGCAGCCTGGACGAGATGCTGAAAGGGGTCTGCTATTTGATCGCAGCCTTCCATTGGACGATGGGAGAGCCCGTCGAGACGCTCAAATGGGAGACGCTCATTCGGAAAAACTTCCCCGTAAAACCGATCAACTGGACGGAACGGGTCGAATTTATTTTGCAGAAGCCAACCCAGTACCATTGTTTTATCCAGCTTGATGAACTATTTAACGAAATGAAAAAGCAATATTATAAATATGCCGCAATGAAAAAATAAACCCACTCACAAATCGTGAGTGGGTTTTATTGTTAGGTCCCGTCTTTATTTGTTTCGTTTCCCGAATTTGATTGATTCTTATCGTTGTTCTTGTTTTTAGAAGAATCATCGGTATTTTTATCTTTATTACCGTTGTCTTTATCTGTATCGCCTGAATTTTGGTTATCCTTGTTCGTATCGCCAGGTGTTTGCTTTTGATCATCAGACTGATCATTGTCACCGGTATCTTGCTGATCCTTATTTTTGTCTTCATCTGTGGTCTGATCATCATCTTTGTTTTGCTGATCATCCTGATTTTGCTGGTCATCGTCGGCATTCGTTTCATCATCACTGGCCGCGTTGACTTTCAGGGTGACAGAAGCCGGATCACTTTCATCGTCATCGGTCACCGCCGTTACTTGGAACCTGTAGACAGATCCTTCTTTTGCATTCGGTATGACCGCTTCTTTGGCGCTGCTGTTTTGGATTTCGGTGTATCCTCCGCCGTCGACAGACTGTTTCACTTTAAATGAGGCGTCATCATCGCCTGAGTATGACCACGACAGTTTGATGCTTTTTGAAGCTTCATCATACTCCGCGCTCAAGCCGGATGGTTTTGCTGCATCTTCTTTTTCCTCATATTGTGTTGAAACGGTCGTCGGCTGAGTGCCTTTTACGAAATACTCGGTCGTCTTTTTGTCGCTAGGCGTATTGCTGCTCGCCAGCGCAGCCGGATTGGAGCCTTTCACAACGGTCGCTTCCACGACGCTGTCCGGTTTCTTGAACGAGCCGCTGCCGTCGTCAACCTTGGCAATGACCTTTTTAAACAAGAGTTTGGCGATTTGCTGTTCGCTCACATTAAGCGAGTTCATGCCATCCTTACCGGTCCAGACGGCTGCCGTATATTGCGGCGTATAGCCGACAAACCACGAATCTCTCGCACCTTTCGGATTGAGGCCGTATTTTTTTACATCAGATTCTTCAAAGTTTGTGGTCCCCGTTTTTCCCGCAACAGTGACGCCAGGGACCTGTGCAGCAGTTCCCGTTCCTGTCTGAACGGCTGTCTTCAGCATATCCGTGATCATAAATGCGGTATAATCACTCATCGCAGCCTTCGATTCAGGCGTCAAGTCAAGTTTCGTACCGTCATTAAATTCAACTGATGAGACGAAATGTGGCTCATTGTAATAGCCATTGTTTCCAAATGCGCTGTACGCTCCGGCCATTTGCAATGTTGATACGCCTTTTCCGAAACCACCGATCGCATACGATTCTAACAGATCATCTTTATCGATCGAAAGGCCAAGGCCATTTGCGAAATTTGCCACGTTTTCTTTGCCGGCAGCCTGGAACGCTTTTACAGCCGGGATGTTCCGCGAATCGGCAAGCGCTTCCCGCATCGATATCCAACTTTTATATCTGAGGTCATAGTTATGAATTTCTTGTCCAGTAGAATACGTGTACGGTTCATCTTTAATCTGCTCATACGTCGACCATTTTTTATTTTCGATGACAGGTCCATAGTCAAGGATTGGTTTGATCGTTGAACCCGGCTGGCGTTTTGTAGCAGTCGCATAATTCCAACCGCCGGGAGACATATTGCCGCCAACTGCACGAACTTCGCCGGTTTTCGTATCAAGCAGGGTTAATCCGGCCTTCATTTTATCGGTAAGCAGACCAGAATTTTTGTCCATGAGCTCATTCAAATAATCTTGAGCGTCTGTATCTAGCGTCGTGTAAATTTTTAATCCGTCTGTGTTAGGATTAACGTTTGCTTTTGATTCAACTTCTTCTACGGCATCTTCGATAAATGCAGTGTATTTATTTGAATTTGATTTAGCATACTGCTTAGCAGACACAAGGCCTTTTTTAACAGATACTTTTTTCGCTTTGCTATAATCTGCGTCTGACAGGAAGCCGTGCTTATTCATCAGGCTTAAAACGATATTCCGCCTTTTTTCAGCCTGTTCCGGATGTTTGATCGGGTTGTAGTTGTTCGGGCTTTGCGGCATTCCGGCAAGCGTTGCGGCCTGCTCAACCGTCAAGTCGTTTAAGTTGGTAACCCCGTAGAATTGTTCCGCCGCTTTGCCGATACCGTAGGCTTGCGGTGAGAAGTAAATCCGGTTCAAATACATCTCAAGAATTTCGTCTTTTGAATATTTTCGTTCCAGCTGAAGGGAAAGCCATACTTCCTGCACTTTACGCTTCAGCGTTTTTTCATGCGAGAGAAGGGAGTTTTTGACGACCTGCTGTGTAATCGTACTTCCGCCTTCTGAACCGAATCCGCCTTCAAAGTTAGCGAGAAGCGCTCCTCCTATGCGGATCGGGTCAACCCCGTGGTGATCGTAAAAACGGGCGTCTTCTGTCGCGAGGAACGCGTTTTTGACTTTATCGGGTATATCTTTAATCGACACGTACTTCCGTTTTTCCGAGCCGAGCTCCGCGATTTTCTTCCCGTTTTTATCATAAATGGTTGATGAATACGGCGTTTTCAGTTTCGCTTCGTCAAGGGACGGAGCGTCTGAGACCATGACTGCAAAAGTGACGCCTCCGGCGATTAAGCCGATTACGCCAATGATCAGAATGGATAAAAGAATCTTTTTAAATAGTCCGGGTTTCTTTTTTTTCCTGGGTTTAGAATGAGTATTAGACCTGCTATTGCCCTGCTGGGCTCTTCGCCGTTCCTGGCGGCTTTTAAATTGATCTGACATAACATCTCAACCTTTCGTAGTTAAACCTTTCCGCTCACATGACTTTAAAATCATAAATTATGATGGCGAAAAATACAACTGGTCAATAACTTTAATATAATCAATTCTTGGCGAGTATCCAAGCGAAATGGGGTGTCCGGCTTCTTCAAGTTCGTCTTTTCGGATCGACTTTCTGCCGTTTCGGTTTTTTCTTTCCCAGAAATTAAATAATTTTTCCGCTTCCAAAAAATAAATCTCACCAAATGCGGATATAATAACAAAGCATATCCCGCCCTGTGCCACGACCTGCTTCATATGCTCGATCTGGTGATCGTGGAAATTCTGCAAAGGAAAAGACGTCTTGCTTTTGGTTTCTTTCGCTTCAAAATCGATGTAGCGTCCTTTATAGACCCCGTTATAATCAGTAGTCGACGACTGCTTGAAATATGCTTCTTTAATGACCGCCGCGCTTCGCTTTGGATAATCGACATGAACGATCTGCACAGGTGTCGGTTTTTTATGAATGACCGCGATTGAATGATTCAGATAATATATATTCGTTTCATTCAAATCGTCTTCGAGGGTCATCCCGCGATTGCTGTACGACGGCTTCTTTTTTAAGGATGAGGCAGCTTGTTTCGGCTGATAGGTTTTGCCGTTCGGATAACGAATCACTTTCTTCATCCTCCTTTTTGAAAAATCTAGGAACAAACGGAAGTGATCTGCCTTGACTAACGCGATCTCCGGGATAAAGCTCGCGCGCTATATTCAAGAGCTTACCGGAAAACTGAACAAAGATAACATTTCGCGGACAAACGCATATAAAAAATACTTTGACCGTCATCCGGAAATCAAATGGTCGCTTTTGGCCTCGTTTGTTTCCCGGAATGCGGGCTGGTCGATGACGGATTTAAAAGGACGCCTGTTTGAGCTCGGGCTTTCGGACGTCCAGCAAAACTGGCTGTTTCTGACGTATGAAAGGGCAAACTGGCTTATTTTTTCCGATGCCTACCCGCAGCTCCTTTTATATGAGTGGTCCAAAGAGCTCGGACAGCCTCTTTTTCATTTGCTCCCCGCTTTAGGCGTTTCATCGTTTATGAAAGCAGAATGGGAGCGCTTTTGGCGTGAACGGGACGAAAAGCGGCTCATGCACGCTCTCATTATAAATGAACAAAACACTATCCAAACTCCTATTATACAAAATCCTTTGTTTAAAAAGAATGTTTTTCACACGATTCCTTTTCAGGTATGTGAATGGTTTCACTTCAACACCGTGATATTTCCGACGGTGGAAGGCGTCTTTTACGGCGTGTCGGTCAAGCGCTTTACAAGCTTACACGAAAGAATCAAGCTCGGCAAACAATTGAGCAGGTTGCTGTTCAGGCCTGAGCTGTTTCCTTCTTTCTACCATTTTACCACTTGCGTTCCGCATACAGGATCGCGTTTTGATATGGAACGCTGGGCCGGGATTAGAAGCAGATCTTCGCCATTTCTAAGAACATGCTTTCCCGTTATTGCCCATTCATTAGACGGAGCAAAAGCCGATTGGTTTCACGGGGAAAATATGGAGAAGCTGTTTCAGGACGAGAAGCTGCCGGAAAAAATCGAATTGACGGAATGGTATTTTCAAAAAAGACGGCAGCTGCATGCCGTTTTCTCCCTGGAAAACTGGCTGGCCGGGAGGCGGTAAACGAAAAAAAGCAAGGAGACCTTGCTTTTTAAGTAGACGGGCGGTTTGGTCCGCCTAATTTTTTATCCAATGCATCTGTTTGTTTTGAAGCGGGTTTTGTTTTCTGAGGGGATTTCTTTTTGCCGTTTTCCATAAGAGACACCTCCTTACCCGTTTAGATTTTGCATAAAAAGCCGGCTTCATACAAATTTTCGCGATCGGCGCTGTCGAAATGGGAAAGGTCAGCGGGAAATTGATTTTCTTTGCCGGTTTCGTTCTAGTTTTGTCAGCTGTGAAGGAGAGCCTTGCCGGAAGGGAGAAAGCATAGAAGGCGATCAAAAAGGAGGTAGGCAAATGAGCGGATTTGTTAAAAAAGAGCATGTCCTTCAAATGCTTGTTGAAACGGAAACAGAACTGTCAGCTGCAGAAACAAAGCTGACTGAAGCGATCACAAGGGCGGTATCTGAAAAAGGCGCCGTCTTGGCGGAACGGCTTGATCAAATTGAAGGGGAGCTCACCGAGCTTTCATCCTGCTTAAACGGCACGCTGATGGGAACGCGGCATCATCACGGGGAATCCGCTTAGCATCCGCAATTTGAATTCGTTGTGTTCAAACGGTCCGTCTGGTACGATAAACCTGAGGTGAACATGTTGGATGCACAATCTCTTCTTGAACAGACGCGGGAGCTCATCCGCTTGGCAAAAGAAGCTCACGAACGATATAAAAAAGGCAAGGAGGAAGGTGCAGAGCACGATTTCTTCAAGGTCGTCAAACCGTCTGCCGACCGCTGCGAAAAAGCTTTGCAGAGCTGGCTGAACGCCAGCCTGGCATATGTAAAGGAACACCGTCCAAAGTATATTCATGAAGAGCAGCTCCGTTCGGTCGAAGAAAACTTGAACGAAATTGTCCTGCAATCTTATTTCTGCAAAATTCATAAAAAGCGTTTTAAAGACTTGACCGAATCTGTGCTTTATACGCTGAAAAACATTGAAGACGATATACAAAAAGGAGACCTGGGATAACCCTGGTCTCCTTTTTGTTCAGTTGGCTTCCGTTTTCAAGTCGTAGGCAGGATGCTGCGCTCCATTCGCTTCGAGAACTTTCATACTTGTGCGAAATTCGTTTAATGTCAGATGTCCCTGGATGTATAAAAACCTTGCGAAGTCCATCAGCTTATCCATACAATCTGTCTCGTACTGCTTCATCTCTGCGAAACAATTTCTTAAGTATGATACGTTCATTCGGTGCATCCCCTCTCATTCTATAGTAATAATATAGTACCATAACAATTCGACTTTTTTTGTTTTTCCAAAATTAAAATTTTCGACAGATTGTGACAAATGTGTGACATTTGATTTGGCACGGGATAGGCATTCTTTTCATACAAATATAGAAAAAAGGGCTCTAGAAGGAGAGATGAAAGATGGAAGAAAGGAGCGCTGCCGGTTATCCTTTTTCAAACCAGCATCCATATTATCCGGTTTACCCGCATTCCCACATGAATCCGCCTTATCAGCCTGTTCCGAATTACTACAGCCAAGAACCGGCCCAGTATACTCAGCCTGCGGCCCACGGATATCAGCTTTCACCGGTATATCATCAGCCGGTGGGGCAACATATCGATCCGTTTCCAGCCTATCAGCAGCCCGTCAATTATCATATGCAGCAAGTTCACGCCTTTCCTTATCCGAATCCATATCCGCTGCCGAGGCCAAACCTCCATCAGCCTTCCCAATTCCAGAGCTTTTTGTCGCAGTTTAAGAAAAAGAACGGGCAGTTTGATTTTAGCAAGATGATGGATACGGCCGGTCAAATGGTGAGCACCGTCAACCAGGTGGGAGCGCTCGCTAAAGGTTTTATCGGTTTCTTTAAGTAAAAAAAGCATGGATGATGATCATTCATGCTTTTTCCTGCGCGGGAAATGAAACGGTCAGAACATTTTTGTTCCATGATGTTTTCATCGTTTCTTCGCGTACGGGATACGGCAGCAGTACGGTTCTTGACAGACTGGTAAACGATGACGAATCACCGGCGCTGTTTTCTTCTTTTAGGGCGAAGTGCAAATACCTTGACTTGGCTTCGATCATAATGTCGCCGTTTTGAAACGACTCGGGAACGGTAATATCGACGTGAAGCCCTTCGCTGTCGTCCCTGATATGCATGGAAATGCTTGACGCCTCGAGCTGATCAGATATGATTTTTTGAAACGAATTTAATATTTCGTGGAAAGGGGAAGAATAGAACAATTGTTCAATCGCTTCCTGAAATTCGTCTTTTTTGCTAAGAGAGTGATTGTCATTTTCTTTATGATTCATCCGTTTTCACCTCAATTTTTTTTACTTTCAGCTTATGCAGGGGCATTTGATATGGTTAAACGATTGATGGGATTTTGAAAGTGTGGTTAAATAGTGGGGAATCCAGAGATAATGTTGAAAGCCGCCATAAAAGAGGCATATTGAAAGGAGCCCAATTGCATTGCTGAAAAAATTATTCGGTTTAGGCCAAAAACAGGATGAAGTAAAAGAAGAAACCGTTTTTTCGCCGGCTGACGGACGGGTGCTGGATCTTTCAAAAGTGCCGGATCCCGTTTTTTCTCAAAAAATGATGGGGGACGGAATGGCCGTCGAGCCTTCCGCCGGTGACATCGTATCGCCTGTTGACGGTGAAGTGATACAGCTGTTTCATACGAAGCATGCGATCGGTATCCGCTCGCTGTCCGGAGTGGAGCTGCTGATCCACATCGGGCTGGAAACCGTGAATATGGAAGGGGAAGGTTTTACCGCTCATGTAAAAGAGGGGGATAAGGTAAAAGCAGGAGACCCTTTGATTACATGCGATCTGGAACTGATCAAAGAAAAAGCGAGCAGTACGATTACTCCTGTCGTCATTATGAACGGGGATGCGGTAGAGCGCGTCACCAAGCATGAAGAGGGAGAAGCGAAAAAAAGCGAAACGAAGCTGATGGAGCTGAAAGTCAAGTGATGAAAAAAGGCAGAGAACCACTCTCTGCTTTTTTTTATGGATTCGCCTCTTTCAGAACGAACGGACATTCGCTAAAATAGAAAGAGGAGAGGTGACAGTATTGTTTCAAAAACGAAATTTGACAGACATGATTCAGTTTCTGAAAGAGGACGAGGCTTTCAGCAAACAGATTGTTCATTGGCATACAATTGAAGAAAAAGAAGCGGAATACCGCGATTTTCCGGGGCGTTTGGATGAGAATATCGTCCGCGCGTTAAAGAAAAGAGGGATCGAGAAGCTGTATTCCCACCAGGCTGAAGCATTTCAAGGCAGCACCAGCGGGCAAAACGTCACCCTTGTGACGCCGACCGCGTCCGGAAAAACGCTTTGCTATAACCTGCCCGTCTTGCAGCGCATTACCGAAGATCCCGATGCGCGGGCATTATACCTTTTTCCGACAAAAGCGCTGTCACAGGATCAAAAAAGCGAGCTGAATGAATTGATAGATGAGATCGGTGCATCCATCAATTGCTATACATATGACGGCGATACATCACCGGCGATCAGGCAGAAAGTCAGAAAAGCCGGCCATATCGTCATCACAAATCCCGATATGCTTCATTCGGCGATTTTGCCCCATCATACAAAATGGGTGTCCCTTTTCGAAAATCTGAAATATATCGTGATCGACGAGCTTCACGTGTACAGGGGCGTTTTCGGAAGCCATGTTGCTAACGTCATTAGACGGCTCATGCGCATCTGCGCGTTTTACGGAAGCAGGCCGCAGTTCATATGCACATCGGCGACGATTGCCAATCCTTTGGAGCTTGCCGAGACGCTGACCGGTCAGCCGATGCACTTAATTGCTGACAACGGGGCGCCGTCCGGCAGAAAGCACTTTTTATTTTACAATCCGCCGATCGTCAACCGGCCGCTTAATATCAGAAAAAGCGCGACGCTAGAGGTCAGGAAGCTCGCTTCCGAATTTTTGAAAAACCAGATCCAAACGATTGTCTTTGCGAGAAGCAGGGTCAGGGTGGAAATTATTTTAACGTACCTCCAGGACGTGATGAAGCCGATTGTCGGCGCCCATTCGATTCAAGGCTACAGAGGCGGCTATCTGCCGAACGAACGGCGGATGATCGAAAAAGGGCTCCGCAGCGGGGAAATCAAAGGCGTCGTCAGCACAAACGCCCTTGAACTCGGCGTTGATATCGGCCAGCTGCAAACATGTATTATGACAGGATATCCGGGTACGATCTCAAGCGCGTGGCAGCAGGCGGGACGAGCCGGAAGAAGGCACAACGAAGCGCTGATCGTCATGGTCGCAAGCTCTGCGCCGCTCGATCAGTATATCGTGCAGAATCCCGACTATTTTTTCAAGCAAAATCCGGAAACAGCGGTGATCAATCCGGATAATCTCGTCATTCTCGTCGATCATATAAAATGCGCCGCTTTTGAATTGCCTTTTAAGCGGACCGATACGTTCGGTGAAACAGAGATTGAGGATATTCTCGAATATTTGGCAGAAGAAAGGGTTCTCCACCTGAACGGGGACACGTTCCACTGGATGAATGACGCTTTTCCGGCCCACGGCATCAGCCTCAGGTCCGCTTCACAGGAAAACGTCGTCATCATCGACCAGTCGAGCCGGGAAAAAGCAAAAGTGATCGGTGAAATGGACAGATTCAGCGCGATGACGCTCCTTCATGATGAAGCGATTTATTTGCATCAAGGAATTCAGTATCAGGTTGAAAAGCTCGACTGGGAGGAGAAAAAAGCGTTCGTGCGCGAGGTGAAGGTCGATTACTATACTGATGCAAACCTGGCCGTTGTGCTGAAAGTGCTCGAAATCGACAAAACAAAGGAAACAGATGAAGCGGCATTCGGATTTGGTGATGTGACGGTACAGGCAAAAGCGACGATTTTCAAAAAAATTAAATTTGAAACACATGAAAATATCGGTTCTGGGCCGATTCACCTGCCGGAGGAAGAGCTGCACACGAATGCGGCTTGGATTCAGGTAAGCGATGCTGAACGGGAGAATTGGAATGACATCAAATTGGAAGAAGCTTTATTGGGGGCAGCAAATGTTCTCGGCTATGTCGCCGCCCTGAAAGTGATGTGCGACCCGTCCGATTTGCACGTCTTCCCGCAAATCAAAGCCGTTCATAATGAAAAGCCGACGGTCTTTTTGTATGACCGCTATCCGGGAGGCGTCGGACTGTCTCAAAAGGTTTACGAACAGATGTCCGATATTATCGGCGAAGCGTATCAGCTTATTGCCAATTGTCCGTGCCGTTCCGGATGTCCGTCTTGCATCGGGGTTCACAGCGAAGGCAACCAAACGAAGGACAATGCACTGCGCCTGTTAAAAGGCTGGAAAGGTTGAGGACAGAATGTCTTTAAAACGAAAGCTGAATCGCTACAAACATCACCTGGGAAATATGGGGAAGAAGGATGACCATGCAGCCGGCGCTTCCCCAAACACATCCGTTAACCTGTCATTTGAAAAGGAATGGGCGTCACTCGGCGTCAGGCCGTACATATTTGAAGAGTGCTGCTGCCTGATCCGCGAAGTCGTTTATCCGCTGACGCATGTTCACGGCCATTACTCGTTTGACGAGCTTCACGATACGGTCAGCGAGTGGAATAAAAGCGGCGTTTCCCATTCTCTTTCAAGCAAAGGGTACCTCCCGAGCCAGCTTTTTTTCTTTGACACGGAAACGACAGGGCTCGGAGGAGGAGCCGGCAATACGATATTTTTGCTCGG